>JAFZDG010000197.1 GCA_017561285.1 Bacteroidaceae bacterium | reverse complement strand
TCGGAACTTACTCCCGAGGAGTTGCAACAGATAGTAGATAAATTGAAACAATAGCCTATGAGCAATATCAAAGAAGAGTGGTTTCCGCTGATAGATGAAACCGGCCTTGTAGTGGGTAAGGCACTTCGTAGTGAGTGTCACAGTGGCAGTATGTTGCTGCATCCCGTTGTGCATTTGCATATATTCGATAAACAAGGCCGTTTGTACTTGCAACGCCGCTCAATGAGCAAAGAGATACAACCCGGCAAGTGGGACACAGCCGTAGGTGGTCACGTAGATTATGGCGAAACCATCGAGGAGGCTTTGCACCGCGAAGTGCGCGAAGAGTTGGGTATAACCGGTTTCGAGCCTATACACAACTTTACCTATCTGTTTCAATCGAGTGTGGAGCGCGAGATGGTATATTCCTATCGCACTATCTATGAGGGAGATATCGTTATCGATCCGGAAGAGATAGACGAAGGTCGCTATTGGGACATAGACGAGGTGATGGCACATATGGGTAAAGGCGTTTTTACACCCAACTTTGAGGATGAGTTTCAGCGCCTTTTGACCATCTTGCGATAAGATTATTATTTTTTATGTAAAGATTTATTTAAATATAGAGTTGTAGGGCGATAGCCCATACCGCCATATCGATTTATTTTGTTACTTTTGCATCATGATTACGCCTATAATAGACGATAGTAAAATAAAAACGTTGCACGAGGTTATTGCATTCAAAGACAATATTGTGATAACCTGCCACGTTGCACCCGATGGCGATGCCATAGGCTCTTCGTTGGGTTTATACCATTTCTTGCGCAAACTCAACAAGCAAGTGACTGTAGTTGTGCCCGATATGGTGCCTCGCAACTTGCATTTCTTATCGGGTATGCGCTATGTAGTTACCTATACCCAGCAACCCGAAAAAGCAATTGACCTTATAAGTAAAGCCGGATTGATATTTTGTCTCGATTACAATGCCTTGCATCGTATCGACAAGCTATCGACAGCCGTAGAGCAAGCCAAAGGTTATAAAGTGCTTATCGACCATCACTTAGATCCGGAGCCTTTTTGCAATCTCACGATTTCGCACCCCGAGATTTCATCTACGTGTGAGTTGATATTTCGCGCTATATGGCAATTGGGATATTATCGTATGATGGGACGCAATTCGGCCGAGGCCATTTATACCGGTATGATGACCGATACAGGCAACTTTACCTACAACTCCAATCAGCCCGAGATATATAACATCATAGCCCAGCTGCTCAAGAAAAAGATTGATAAAGACAAAATCTATACATTGGCCTGTAACACACAGACGGCCGATAAGTTGTTGTTGAACAGCTATGCTCTATGTAATAAACTTGAGTTTTTCCCCGAGTATGGAGCCGCGTTGATACATCTTACTCGCGAGGAAATGGCTCGTTACAATTTCCAGAAGGGCGATTGCGATGGATTGGTCAATGTGCCATTGAGTGTCAAAGGTATCTATTTCTCGGCCTTCATTCGTGAAGATAGAGAGTATATAAAGATTTCGTTGCGCTCTCAAGGCGATTTTGCAGTCAATGTCATTGCTGCCAACCACTTTGGTGGTGGAGGCCATTTGAATGCAGCCGGAGGCGAATTTTATGGAACGCTCGAAGATGCCATTACCTTGTTTCGCGAAATCTTGCCTCAGTATTGTGTGAAAAAATAGTAAAACGATAAAGATTATAGACAATGAAAATTGGTAGAATGATATTAAGAGTATGCAGTGCTTTGGCATTGTTTATGGGCTGTATAGCTTTCGCTTCATGCGATGAACAAAAGTCGTATGCCGAGTTGCTCGATGAGGAGAATAAGGCTGTAGATAAATTCCTCGCTACGCAAACTGTCATTACAACCATACCGGCCGATAGCGTATTTATAGTAGGTGAAGATGCTCCATACTATCAGCTCGATGAGGATGGGTATGTATATATGCAAGTGTTGATGAATGGCGATGAGGGTATGGCCAGATATAACGAGGTAATATTCTATCGTTATTCGCGCATCAATCTGCTCACTTGGGCCGAGGGTGGCGAACAACTCCCTTCGGGAAATGACAACGACTTGAGTAACCCCTATTCGTTCAATTTCCAGAATGATGCCACCACAACATCATCGCAATATGGCTCGGGTATTCAGTTGCCATTGAATTACTTGCAGATGCCTTGCAAGGTAAATGTTATTATTAAATCGAAATTTGGTTCGCTCAACGACCTTACATCAGTTACTCCCTATCTTTACACAGTGCGATACTATCGCTCCAATATCTAAAAGAGAATGTCACTTATAAAATCTATCTCAGGCATACGCGGCACCATTGGCGGTGCGGTGGGAGAGGGACTTAACCCTCTCGATATAGTGAAGTTTACGGCTGCTTATGCAGCATTTATTCGCGCAAATACTACGCTCGACAGCAACAAAATAGTAGTAGGTCGCGATGCCCGCATTTCGGGTGAAATGGTTATGCACACCGTTGTGGGTACGCTCATGGGTATGGGCTGGGATGTTGTATATATTGGCTTGGCCACAACACCTACTACCGAGATTGCTGTTACCTGCGAAGGTGCTTGCGGTGGTATTATTCTCACTGCAAGTCACAATCCCAAGCAGTGGAATGCCCTGAAGCTGCTCAACGAAAAAGGCGAGTTTCTCAATGCAGCCGAAGGTCAAGAGGTGTTGCGCATAGCCGAGGCGGAGGAGTTTACCTTTGCCAATGTCGATCATTTGGGTGCACTTATCAACATTGATGACTACAACGAACGCCACATAGCACAGGTCTTGGCACTTGCTTTGGTAGATAAGGCCGCTATAGAGGCTGCCAATTTTACCGTAGCCATTGATTGTGTCAACTCGGTGGGTGGTGTGGTGATACCCCAATTGTTGCGTGCTTTGGGCGTAAAGAATATCATAGAACTCAACTGCGAG
>JAFZDG010000196.1 GCA_017561285.1 Bacteroidaceae bacterium | reverse complement strand
CACCTCTTCATCGGTAGGTACTATCACTTTGTTATTAACAGCAACCAACGGAGCGCTCACCCTTCCAAAGAAATCTTTCTCTACAACACCTTCAACATTGCCGGTTTTTATAAAATTCTTCACAATACGATCTTCGAGCGAATGATAGGTAATCACCACCAATCGCCCTCCCGGGTTGAGCATCTCGGATGCTTGCTGCAACATACTACGCAAACTATCCATCTCGTTATTCACCTCTATACGCAAAGCCTGGAAGAGTTGAGCCAGCTCTTTCTTCTCCTGCTTGCGATTGATAAAAGGCGAAACTACCTCCAACAATTGTCCGGTTGTTTTCACACCGCCCGTACTGCGCTTGGCTACAATAGCCGATGCGATACGATGCGCATTGCGCAACTCTCCATATAGAGAGAACAGTTGTGCCAGCTTTCTATCATCGTACGTAGCCAAAATCTCGGCTGCCGTAAGACGTGCCTTCTTATTCATACGCATATCGAGCGGAGCATCAAAACGAAACGAAAATCCTCGTTCCGAGTCATCAAAGTGATGAAACGACACACCTAAATCGGCTAATATTCCATCTACACCATCCACTTCGTAATAGCGCAAGAAGTTCTTCAAATATTTAAAATTGCTATAGACAAACGTAAATCGCTCATCGGCCACAATATTGCGCTGTGCATCTTCATCTTGATCGAACGAATAGAGATGGCCCTCGGCACCCAAACGATTTAAAATCTCGCGCGAGTGACCGCCTCCACCAAAAGTAACATCAACATAGCTACCGGCAGGCTTAATATGAAGCCCATCCATACATTCATTCAACAACGCAGGTATATGATATACAGGAGTTTGCATAAAATATTTCAAAACAATTGCTTCTACTTCTAAAATCGTGTAAAGTTAGCAAAAAACATTCTATCGACACTTATGATATGGATACTTTTTTTGAACAAAAACTCATTTTTTTCAAACTATAATTATTAACTTTGTGCATCAACCCCTACAACGCTATGAGACATATATATACAACATTGACTATCAGCATTTTTGCAATACTGACAATTGCTTGCGGCAAACAAAATAGTGCCATACATCCCCAAACAGGCTATATCCTTGCATTTGCCGATGACAGTTGCCATTGTGTCACCTACGACGACACACCTATTTTCTCCACCGCCCATACCAATACATCACTCTTTTACGACGACATTGCAGTGGTACAAAGCGGCGATGGCAAGTGGAACTATATCGATCGCAATGGCGAAGGACACCTCACGCAAGTATATGACAAAGCTACAGTTTTCAGCGAAGGCATAGCCTGGGTAATGAAATCGGGTGATATGCCGGGGGCTATTAACGACAAGGGCGATATAAAAATATCGCTCCGAGACACATATGCCGTACGCGTCTTTATTGAAGGTCGTGCCGCTTTTGCCATCGTAAAGAAGAAGCAAATTTTGTGGGGCTTCCTAAACAAAGAGGGACACGAAATCATTAAGCCCCAATACAGGGCTGTAAGCGATTTCCGTTTGGGCTTGGCGGCCGTACAAGATACCGAAGGAAAATGGGGTTATATAAACCTAATGGGCGAAAGTATTATTCCCTGCCAATACACGATGGCCCACCCTTTCAACGACAATGGCGAGGCTATTGTCAAAACCGACAACGGATACTATACCATAGATCGCAAAGGAACTATTGTAAGGACATATGCCTTTGACGAGATGATACCCGATGGCCTATGGTTGCGTGTGCGACAGGACAAGCAATGGGGTTGGTGCAACGAGAAAGGCGGTATAGCCATTGCTCCTCAATTTGAAGGGAATAGACCGTTTGGAGAGAGCAATTTTGCCCCCGTAAAAATAAGAGGCAAGTGGGGCTACATAGACCGTCAAGGCAATGTTGCGATAAAACGTCAATTTACCGAAGCATTTCCCTTTGTAGATAAGTGCGCTGCGGTAAAAACCGGTACTGTATGGGGATTTATCAATACAGAAGGGCGATTTGTCATCAATCCGCAATACGACTACATTCCACAAGACTATCTCTATCAAGCCCTGGGATTGGGATGCGCCCATTCTACACTCAACATCGAGTAATCAATAAGACTCGACTACTTACTCAATATCTCGGTTTCCACTCGATGCAATATATCGAGCAACTCGGGCATGGTAGATGCCTGTAGCATTGCTATACGTGTATCGCGAAAGTTAGGAATACCCTTAAACAAAGGCGTAGCAGCCAAATGGCGGCGTATATGGGTAATACCTCTCCGCTCATCGAGTCGGGCAACACTCTCCTGTAACTGACGGCGTATAACAT
>JAFZDG010000195.1 GCA_017561285.1 Bacteroidaceae bacterium | reverse complement strand
GAGGAGGTAGATTATACGCGCGAATCACTTCTCTATATAGTAGAAAATTATCCGCAGCACAAGCTCTGGTAGAATATAAAACTACCGAGCAGTAAGTCTTGAGTCTCTCCCAAAGCAAGAGCTGTATCCCCAAGAGGAGGGTACAGCTCTATTGTTTATGAGGCGTTGCTATATACAAGTACTATTCTATATCCAATCGCGACACTTCATCAATGCCATCAATGGCGGCAATGTTTTCCATTGCACTTTGCAGCTCGTTGACCGAGTGTACGGCAAAGTCGATATTACAAGCGGCTATATGGTCTATTGTCTCGGTACTCAACTCGTTCATCGATAGATGCAGTTGGTCGGTAATACACACAATCAAGTCGCTCAGCAGGTGATAGCGGTCAACGCCACGCACCTTTATGCGCACCGGATATAGAAAGTCGGCATCCTCCTTAAAGTCTACCGGTACAATCGAGTCGCCATAGTGAGCCGCTTGACGTATGGCTGTAGAGCAGTTGCGTTTGTGTAGTGTTATGCTATTGTCGTGCTCTTTAAATCCTATCACCTCTTCGCCCGGTATGGGGTGGCAGTGGGGGCAGCGGTGGTATTCGAGCAGTCGTTTGTTGGCAAAGTATATGCGCAGGTTGCGTTTTGCCTTGTAGGTCGATACGTAGCCCAGCCAGTCGGGTTGAGGGTGTACATGGTCGTTGGTACCTATCTCTATCACATCGCCCCGGTGCAGGGTTGTCTTTACCGACGATAGCTTGCCGTTGATGCGGGCAAATTGTGCGTGTTCGCCTACATGGCTGTGTATCTCAAAGGCAAAGTCGAGAGCCGTAGCATTCTTGGGTAGTACGATGCTCTTGCCTTTGGGGGTATATACCGTAATGTCATCGTTGTAGAACGACGAGGTAATACCATCCATATACTCTATCTCGTGGGTATGATGCTTGATGTCTTTGAGTACCGAGCGAAATTTCGACAACCACGACTCGAAGTTTCCTTCGGTACGCTCGGCGGCACAGCCCAGACGAGAGTTACGCACCATACGTTCCGATGATATGTGAATCTCTTCCCAAGTACCCTGTTCGCTCAGTAGTTTTACGTGGAAACTCTGGTATCCGTTTTCTTTGGGTGCATTGATGTAATTGGCAACGCTACCCGGCGACTCCTTAAATGCATCGGTCAGTGCCGAGTATATGCGCAGTGAAGTATTTTTCTCGCTCTCTATTGTTTCGTTGGGATAGATAATGCGTATATAGTGCTTGCCATCTACGTGGTGGAAGTCGCAACCTTTCGATTGCATTTTGCGCCAGATGCTATAGGGCATGCGGTAGCGTATTTCGGTACGCACCTTGATGCCATGTAGGTCGAGTGTTTCGTCTATCATCTCTATAAAATGCTCTATATGCTCCTCGATGCGGGCGCGCTCGGCGTTGAGTTGCTCTTCGAGGTGGGCATATTGCAGCGGACAGCGATATTGGAATGAGAGGTTTTCCAATTCGGTCTTAATGTGATAGAGTCCCAAGCGGTTGGCTAATGGTGCATAGAAGTAGTCGGTCTCTCCGGCTATCTTCATTTGCTTGTCGGGACGCATACTGCTCAGGGTGCGCATATTGTGCAAGCGGTCGGCCAACTTGATGAGTAGGGCGCGTATGTCGTATTGCACCGAAGATAGCATCTGTTGGTAGTTATCTATCTGTTTCGAGTGTTCATATTCCTCTTTCTTCTGTTTGGTTACAACGTTTACCAAGAACGCCACACCGTTGCCAAACATAGCGCGAATGTCGTCGATGGTATAGTCGGTATCTTCAACCACGTCGTGCAGAAAGGCTGCTATGATAGCATCGGTACTCAGCTCCAACTCCTCGGCAATAATGCGGGCTACGGCAATGGGGTGGAGTATGTAGGGCTCGCCACTCTTGCGCTTCTGCTTACAGTGCGCTTCGCGGGCAAATTCAAAAGCAGTGCGTATGCGTTCCATATCGCTCTCGCTCATACGCGGACGTATGTTGTTGTAGAACTCGTTGATGTTCTGGTCGATAATAGCTTGGTAGTCTTTTTCCATAGTATTGCCGGTCTATTTTTTGAGTGGGTATTACCTTAAAAAAAATATCAGCCTGCAATTTAGTAAATAATCTTTTAAAATGGAGCGCTTGCGTTTATATTTTTTTATGTTTTTTGTGAGATTATATTACCGTATAGATACAAAAAAAATAGTGTAAATCTCGCAAATGCTTGATTTACACTCTCCTGAGCGGAGAGAGAGGGATTGGCTACTGCGCACCTATAGTCGCTATGCTTAACGCCTTTCCCTTCTGCTTGCCGCAGGGGCCCTTGCAAAATATTCTACTCGTAAAAAAGTTGATAAATCAAACTCTTTGTTTTTCTCATAGAGTCTTATGCAAACAAGTTTGCAACGCCTCTACAATAAAAAACAAAAGGTGTCGAAATATCGACACCTTTTTACTCGTTTAGTATTCAGCGGAGAGAGAGGGATTCGAACCCCCGGAGGTGTTACCCTCAACGGTTTTCAAGACCGCCGCAATCGACCACTCTGCCATCTCTCCTTTTGAAACTTATTGACGTGGTCGTCTGTCTCAAAAGCGATGCAAAGGTATGATGTTTTATTTATACTTCCAAATATTTTGACAACTTTTTTTGAAATATTTTTGCCGTTTTTTTATAACTATCAGATAATGAGTAGTTTGTATTTTTGTGTTATTTTCTTGATGGTTTTGAGGTGCTTTTTGTGATTTTGTATATAATATAATGTGTAGATAAAAGGGGTGGGGAAAGGATTTATTTTATTGTCGACAATAGACTGCGATATAGATTTGTTGTCTGTGCTGTGTTGATGGGAGTCCGATGGGCAAATGGTGCGAGCTGTGTGAT
>JAFZDG010000194.1 GCA_017561285.1 Bacteroidaceae bacterium | reverse complement strand
CGTACCCGGCTACCATATCGCGCACCACAAGGGTGCTGCGACACGTTCTTACGAACGACCTTAGATACGCCGCAATATCGTTGGGCTACGAAATTATACAATCGTGGTGCGAAGCACCGGTTGAGGGGCTTTACGCCCCGAAATATGGTAGCCCCGTACGAGGTGCATAGCACCGAAGTGCGGGGTAAAGATACCGTTATCAAACACTTGCGTCTGGAAGACGCGAAATCCGCACCCTTCCTCATTTCATTTTCCCGTCTGCCAGACGGTCTCCTTTGGGGCGTAAAACAGATTCCGGGCACTTCGCCTTCGCTTCGCTTGGCTCGTACCCGGCTACCATATCGCGCACCACAAGGGTGCTGCGACACGTTCTTACGAACGACCTTTGCGGTAACACATACGTTAACAACATCATTGCGTAGGATGGTGCGAAGCACCGGTTGAGGGGTTTTATACCCCGAAATACGGTAGCCCCGTACGAGGTGCGTTGCACCGAAGTGCGGGGTAAAGGTGTCGTTATCAAACGCTTGCGTCTGGAAGACGCGAAATCTATCATCACACACATCACAACAGGACGCAAAAAATGGGGCTGTAGCGAAATCACTTCGGTACAGCCCCGCCCTATTAAAAAGAACCTATTTTGTAAAAAAATAGTTTTTCTATATTTAACGACAATCAATCATCACTTTGCCTTATAAGGATAAGCATCCTTAGTAGCCTCATCGGTATTAGCCTCAACAAACGTGGCGATACCACCATTAGTATTGAACAAGCCACCGGTAACATTGATAGTACCACCGAAATATACCTCAAAAATACGGTTTACAGAACCAGATGACCACAAGCTTGTGAACTTACCACCGTTAACCTGGATGTCACATCCTGCTGCTGCACCGCAGAAGAAGCAACCACCTGCACCGGAATTTGCAACACCCTTGAACTCACCATCATTAATTGTAAGTTTACCACCTACATAAGCGAAGTGACGAGTCATAGCTTCCTCGACTTTGTTTTCAAATTTACCACCGTTAATAACCATCTCGCCTCCGGCGTTTACGTTCAACAAACCATTACCAGAGGTGAACTCACCGCCATTGATTGTAGCTTTACCATCCTCGCGAACATCTACGCAATAACGATATGTAGCAGGGGTAGAACCGACAGCTGTACCGGTTTGAACAAACTTACCACTCTCGATTGTTACCTCACCGCCGATGGCACGAACTACAGCCTCATGAGCAGTTACATTACCATTCTTAATAGTGAGGTTAGCACCGGCTTTAACCTCAAATGCAGAGCTTGTAGTAGCAGTCACATTCTTGCCATTGAGGTCAAGAACTGCCGTTGTACCTTCAGGAATTGTAATAACTTCGGTAGCAGTAATATCTTCGGTTAAGGCAACAACTCCACCTTTTGCAATAGCTGCAGCCAAAGTCTCTGCGTTATTTGCAGCGGCTACTACAGTCCATTTACCGTCTTTCTCGATAGCGGTGTAACCTTCAGCAATAAAATTCGCATTAGGTTTCACTGAATATGTACCACCATAAATAGTTGTATTATTGTTATAATCTCTGATTTCTCCATTTACTTTACCACCGTTGATAGTGAATTTTGCACTACCTTGAGCATCAAGAACGCACGATGTCCAACCAAATGTTGCAGTACCATCTGCAATAGTAAACACACCATCATTGATAATAACCTCGCCTGCATACGCAAAAATTGTAGCATTACCAGCATTCTCATTGTGGAATGTACCACCATTAACGGTCAATTTTGCATTATTTCCATAGATAGCATGTTTGCCAGAGCGATCATTGCTGATACTACCACTTTCGATGGTCAAATCGCCAAAGTTCATAACACCATTTTTAATGGTTACACCGTCAATTACCATTTTGCCGTTATTACGAACAGTATAGTTATTTTCGGCTTTGATTTCACCATTACCGGTAAGAGTGAGAACACCTTTGTCACCGTTCACAATGGCACTACTTGCTTCGTAGTTGCTATTATCATAAGTTGCGTCAATATAGATGTTATGGCCATTCAAGTCAAGAGTAAATTCAGCAGTAACATTCAAAGCCTCGGTCAAAATAATATCCTCTGTCAAGGTATAAGTACCACCGGTTTGTGCAGCAACAATAAGCTTTTCGGCTTCGGTACTTACAGCATCACCATCAAAGTCTTCTTCAATCTCTACATCGAAGCCAATGTTATTGGTCAAAAGCGCTCCATAGATATTGGTACGGTGATTAGGTTTAACGGGAATATTGGTAAATGTACGAGACTTATTACCATTGTCATAGGTAAAGATAACCTCATTGAGAACATCTCCTTCTTGTTGTACAAACATATAGTTCATAGCCAAGTACTCATAGCCTGTAACGGGGAATGCCTCTGATGCAGGACGTGCGGTTGCAGCAAAAGTAACTTGAGTAGCATTCCCAACAACATTACCCGATGCAAAATTGAATGTATCATATACATTCTTTACAGTCACTGCTGTTTCTGCAACACTTACATCATCAATTTTAGCTAAATCGTTGGTACCGATGTTAAGTTGTGCGAAGGGACGCTTAAGGGTTACATCTACTGTTGCTGCGCCTTCAACTGTAACATCGTCAAACCAATAGAAAGCATCATAATTCTCATCATTGCAGTTGCCATAGTTAACTTTCATTGTAAGCGCATCATAATCAGGCTCGAAAGGAGCATCGGGATGTTGTGCCCAGAAAAAAACATAATAGGTCTTTCCGGTAGCCAATTGTACATCTACATGCGCTTTTTTACCATTAAGTTGAGCTTTATTCTCTCCACGAAGGAGTACAAAGTTTTCACCCACTTTGTGATACACCGCATACTTCAACTCTGTGGCTGTAGTACCATCGCTGAAGGCACGAGTAGCCATTTGGGGAGTGCTAATCTCAAACGAGATGGTAGCCTCACCGTTGCCAAGAAGATCATTCTCTTTTTGGCAAGCAGTTGTAAGCAACAAGACCATTGTTGCAAACATACCGAAAAATAGGTTTTTCTTCATAATTTATAAATTATTGATTAATAAAAGGATAAATATAAATTCCATTGTTCGGTCTATTTACAAATAACCACAACCATATCTGTTGAACTAACATATAGAAATAGACACAGTAATGACTGTAAATAGATGCACAAATGTAAATATAAATTCACAAATTACCCCCCCCGATTGCTAAATTATGTTAAATTTAGCAATCTCCTAAAACTTATGCAAAATGGTATGATTAGCAGTATCGGAGATACAAAAAAAGCCGGGCTGAAACCCGGCTCAAGAAGATATAGTAATGGGAATTTTATTCACCACCGGCATCGCGATGCGAACGTTCATCGCGCAGTCGCTCCATCATCTCTTTGGTTAGCGTAGGGAACGAAAGGATGTGCCAAGTAACAGCCGTAGCCACGACCAACAAGATAACGGCAACCCACCACTTCCACACGAGTATGCACGAGATTGTGATGGTAATCCAAAGTGTCGATACGGCTATAATTTTGGCATGTAGGGGTATGGCTCCATAAATTCTGAAATTGGTAATAATACTATTGAATGGCGCAAAACGCATAGCTCGCTCATAGAGTCTCTTCGATCCCTTCATAAGACAAAAAGCCGCCAACAGCCAAAAGGGTGTTGTGGGCAGTATGGGTAGAAACATTCCCAATGCACCCAACGAAAAGGCTACAATACCTACAATACTCCACAATATATTCATAGGCCTTTTATCGGGCTATATAGTCGTTTGTCAAGCGAAAACCTCGTAGCAATTCCTCGGCAGTGAGGCGTTTTTTGCCTGCGAGTTGCAGCGATAATATCTGCAAATACCCATCTTCGCACGCAATCTCTATCACCTTTTTACCATCGGTGTGTATGGTACCGGGGGTATTGCAATGCTCGCATATGTGACGCGCAGCCTCAAAGACCTTCACTCCCACAGCCTCACCCTCAGGCGATACAAACTCGCACCACGCCGCCGGATAGGGCGATAATCCACGCACCTGATTGTATAGGTCCTCTACCTTACGCGCAAAATCGAGATGACAAGTATCCTTGAAAATTTTGGGTGCAGGACGCAACGGCTCATCAGTCATCAACTCCTCTTGCGCTATGGCAACCACCTTATCGGCTATGATGTTATCTACCGTTTCGCACACCATCTCGGCACCCATTTCCATCAGTCGGTCGTGTATGATACCCACATTGTCGGTGTCGGCAATAGGTATGCTGCGACGTTGTATGACACGACCGGTATCTATCTCGTGTGTGAGGAAAAAGGTTGTTATACCCGTCTCCTTGTCGCCGTTCATAATAGCCCAATTGAGCGGAGCAGCACCACGATACTGCGGTAACAACGAAGCATGCAGGTTGAAAGTACCCATTGGCGGCATATCCCACACCACTT
>JAFZDG010000193.1 GCA_017561285.1 Bacteroidaceae bacterium | reverse complement strand
TGTTGATGTACGGGTCGAACTTTTGGATAGTCACTCTGTAACCTCTGGCCAACAATAAGCGAGCCAATGATGCCGAAATAATACCTTTGCCCAACGATGAGGCAACACCTCCGGTAACGAATATATATCTTGTTTCCACGTTATAAAAGTGTTAGTTGTGTTAAACGTATGTGCGTAAAAATACGAGTACAAATGTAAGTAAAATAATCGAGATTACCTCTACATAATTGTCAATAATTGAAAAGAGTTTTGAGTCGGGCATATCTTGCTGCTGTTGCAAGTGGTATTGGCGCATATATTTTTCGTCATCTAAATGTCGCTTAATTTCATTTTGCAATTTTTTTATATTATCTTCGCATCATAAAACAAAATTTAGCTTATAAAAGTCTTACTGCTATGCGACGTATTATTTCTCTATATTTATTATTGATGTGTGCTATGGCACTGCCTGTGTTTTCTCAAAATCTTGTTGATGAGGCTTTGGGTGATAGTAGCGCTGTAGCCGAGGTCAATGACCTCGTTTTGCCCGATTCGTTGTTGTTCCTGTCGATTGTCGATGATATTGTTACAAGCGATTTGCCTCATTACTCGACAAGTGTATTGTTTATGCCGTTGGTTTTTGAGAAACACGAAACAATACCCTACGAAAAACTCTCTATATCGCAGACAAAGGTGCTGCCACAGCCCTATGTGGTAGATAAATCGGCTATTATGGTATATAACGATACATGGATGGCTCGTGCATCGCGACAAGCCAATCGCCTGCGTGCGGCTCGCAACTACTTTATAGTGAATCGTCCCGATATGGTGAAGTACAATTTGCAAAACCTGCCCAAAGCTCCCAAAGAGTATGTTATCGTTAACGATCCTACCAAGCAGACTATTACAATTGTCGAGAAATCGACCTTGCCTACAACTACCGGACTGGAAACCAAGCCTGTAAAGTTGAAACGATGGAAAATGTCGTTCAGCAGCAATGTACAAGTATCGCAAGTATATGTATCGGACAATTGGTATCAAGGTGGTAATAGCAGCTTGAACCTGTTGAGCGACCAACTCTTTACCTTCAACTATAACGATCCGAGCGGAACGCTGCTCTTCGAGAACCTTGTACAATGGAAATTCAACCTCACAACATCGCCCGAAGATACCGTACACACAGTGCGTGTGAGCGAAGATTTGTTCCAGATAAACTCTAAGTTTGGTTACAAAGCATTCAGCAAATGGTACTATTCGGCATCTATGTTGTTCAAGACACAGTTGCTTACCAACTATGTGCCCAACTCTGCCGTAAAAGAAACCGAATTTTTCTCACCCGGAGAGTTCAACTTAGGTCTCGGTCTCTCGTACTCGTTTGCCTACGAAAAACCTGTTAAACTATCGCACACACTCACTCTTGCACCGCTTTCATACAATATGCGTTTTGTTGCATTAACCGATATCGATTCCACTAAGTTTGGTATCGAAACCGGTCGAGTACGCAACGATGTCGGTTCGTCATTAGACTATACCATGACGTGGGACATTCGCTACAACATACGTTGGATGACACACCTCTACGCATTTACCAACTACAAAAATATGTTGCTTGAGTGGACCAACTCGGTCGATTTCTCTTTCTCTACCTACTTCTCGGCTCGTGTATATCTCGACTTGCGCTACGACAACAGCGTAGCCCCTCATCCCACATTGGGCTACTGGCAAATCAAGGAGCTGCTTAGCATAGGTTTCTCATATAAAATTTAGTTGTTTCTATGCGGCAATGTAGCAAATATCTGTTGTTGGGAGTAGCATTATGGTTGCTGTTCCTGACAACGAGTTGTAATAGACTGTGGATGCCGCATGATACTGTTAGCTCCGGAGTGGAGCGTGCCCAATCGTTCGACCGCCAGAAATTTACCGCTTACCTCGATACCACCACAGTCGATGATTGGGAAGGAGTGTGGTTGTTGGTAGGCCCCGAATTGCATTGCTACCTGGCCATAGAACGCATCAACGATATGGCGCATATGTCATATTATACCCATCGCATTATATTGTGGAATACGGTACATCTCAGTCCCGTTTTCGATGTGTTGCGCTATGAGCAAGGCCACGTGGTAGGTTACTTGTCGCAGGGAATGTACGAAGGCGTAAAAACGATGACACTCAACGAAGGATTCCTTATCAGGCGTAGCGTGTATAAAGGTGTCGTGCAACTCGATAAGAACAACAAGTACATTCTTATAGATGTGGAGGGCTACAAGCTGGGCACAATAGGTATGCGCCGCATCTATCCCATTCGTTCATACGAAGAGCGCGAGTACAAAGTGAGGTATTTGTAGCTTGATTGTATATTGAGAATGATATATATTTTAATATGTGGAAATTTTAGTTCAAAATTTCTTCAATAAATTACATAAATTCAGAATTTAATACCTATATTTGCAACAACTCAGTTAGCCCGTTGGGGTTAGTGGGTTGTTTTATTATAAAAGGACGTTTACGAACGTTATCTTCGAGTCTTCAAATCTCGCAAATTCGAACCACTCAAGAAGATACGGCAACGAAACGTCTGCGTTGGGTGTATTATATCTGTATGCTACTAAACTATGTGGCATATATGGTTGTATAATATATCACGGCGTGGGCTAACTGCGTTGCTTATCCTTGGGTGGAGGCAATGCGAGAGCCTGAAGACTGGGATAAGCGAGAAAGTAGAAACTCCCACGTCTTTTTTTATATCTAAACCAAATTCACACAAACATTAACAGCCGAATTTGGGAGTTCATAGGCACTTAAATTTCATAGTTATGGAAGATAAGAAGAACAATGAACTCCGCTCTCGTCGTGAGTTTTTCAAAAAAGCTGCAAAAGGTGCATTACCTATTTTAGGTGCTATTGTTTTGGCTGGGAGCCCCTTTTTATCGTATGCGTCAGATGTGACAAATTGCCAGTATTCTTGTTCAGCCATGTGTCAAGATAGTTGCTCTGGAGGATGTAAAGGAGATTGTACATCTGCTTGTGCAAGAGGTTGTTCAAATACATGTAATGCTGGATGTGATATTCGCTGTTACAAAAGTGCATACTAACTTAATATTCCAAAGCGTAAAATAATTTATTATGGCAGTAAAGAAAAACAATGAACTCCGCTCTCGTCGTGAGTTTTTCAAAAAGGCTGCAAAAGGTGCATTACCTATTTTAGGTGCTATTGTACTGGCCAATATGCCTATAGTGACAAAAGCTGCAGAGGGTTCAATAGATGGCTATTGTTCAAATTGTAATAGTAATTGTACAAATGGTTGTAGAACTGGTTGTCACAGAAGTTGTGCAAATGAATGTAGTTTAAATTGTCATGGTAATACAAGGCATAATACTCATGCTACTAATAGTGACTGTGGTGGCTATTGTAAAGGGTTATGTGGTGGATGTCAGGGTAAATGCTCTGGTCAATGTACAGGAAGTTGTTATGGCAGCTCTTATACAGTATCATAATAGAAAATTACAAGAAACTATGTTATAAAACTTGTAATGAGAATATGTAAATTTATAATTTAATATATTAATTGTTTATTATGAAAGTAAAGAAAAACAAAGAACTCCGCTCTCGTCGTGAGTTTTTCAAAAAAGCAGCAAAAGGTGCATTGCCTATTTTAGGTGCTATTGTATTGGCAAGTAATCCAATTCTATCGCGAGCAGCCGAAGTATCTATGGGATGTGTTGGTTGTGAGGGGTCGTGTATGTCTTCTTGTAAAGGTACATGTTCAGAAGAATGTAAAGGTACATGTAAATATGATTGTATAGGAGGATGTAAAGCCGGTTGTAGAGGTACTTGCAAAAATAGTTGTAAGAGAAGTGAATATTAATTTCAAATATGATTTGCAAGATTAAGTAATGATAAACTATAATTGATATGGCAGACAATAAAAATCTACAAAGCAGACGAGTTTTTTTTAAAAAAGCGACTAAAAAGCTATTACCTATTGTATCAATTGCTTTATTGGGTAATATACCGGGTATAGTACAAGCAGGTAAAGTTTCAATGGGGTGTGAGTATGGTTGTCAGGCAAGTTGCTATACTGGTTGTTTCACGGCTTGTAGTAATCATGCTTGTCGAACTAATTGTACAAATTCATGTTCTGGAGGCTGTGAAAGGACTTGTTTTGGAACCTGTAGTGGAACGTGCTATGGTACATGTGAACGTGCTAATACATATTAGTTTATAGTACTAAATGAAAGTTCTTATAGGGTAATAATGTTTATTATTCTTTTATGGTAAGTGCTAAATGAAGAAAAATATAGATAGACGGACTTTCCTTAAGAAGACATCAAAAAAACTTCTACCGATTTTGGGGGCTATTAGTTTTGTAGGAGCCTTTTTGCCGCAACAACTTAAAGCTTCGACTCAGTATGGTTGCGGATGGTCTTGTATGGGCAGTTGTTATAACACCTGTTATGGTACATGCTTGTTTGGTTGCTTGATGAGTTGTGGTAATACTTGTGTTAATGGCTGTTTAAATACATGTCTAGACCAATGCGCAGTTGCTTGTGGAAGTGGTTGTAAAGGGGGCTGTACAGATACTTGTTCTTATGGATGTTCCTCATGTACAGAAGCTTGTCGGATAGGATGTGGAAATGGATGTTCTGGGACGTGCATAGCACAATGCTCTAGTTATAGCGAACATTCAGTATATTAATGATATAAGAAGATGGAAGAAAAAATAAAGAAACATAACAGTAGTTGGCAGGATGGTATTGCGAAAAACATCACCTTCATCGTTACGAAGGACTGCCAGTTGGCTTGTAAGTATTGCTACTTGGTTGGAAAGAATACCAAAGAGCGTATGTCTTGGGAGGTAGCCAAGCAAGCTATAGACTATATCCTTGACAATGAGGAGGATTTCAAGGAGGATAGTGTCATATGGGATTTTATAGGTGGAGAGCCTTTTCTTGAGATAGAGTTGATTGATAAAATCTGTGATTATATCAAGGTAGAGTTGTATCGTCGTAATCACCACTGGTTTAATTCATATCGTTTCAGTTTCTCGACCAATGGTATCAACTACCATACCGACAAAGTGCAGGATTTTATCAAGAAAAATCGCGAACACCTTTCGATAGGTATAACTATCGATGGTACGCAACAAAAGCATGATCTAAACAGAATATGGAAAACTCCCGAGATGGAACAAGGTATTGCACCGCAGCCTCAAGAGGAGCGAGGTTCGTACGATGATGTGGTTCGCAACATTCCTTTGTGGTTGGAGCAATTTCCGGGTGCGGGAACAAAGGTAACCATATCGAGTGCCGATATACCTTACATCTGTGAGTCTGTTTTGCACTTGTATTCATTGGGTATTCACGAGGTGAATATTAATTGTGTTTTTGAAGATGTGTGGAAAGAGGGTGATGATACACTCTTTGAGGCACAACTGATGCAATTGGCCGATGCCATTATCGATGGCGAGTATTATAAAGAATATTCATGCTCTTTCTTTACAGAGAATATGGGTAAACCTATGGATTGTGTCTATGAAAACACAAATTGGTGCGGTGCCGGTAAAATGCTATCAATAGACGCAGCCGGTAATTTCTACCCCTGTACCCGCTTTGCACAATATTCGTTGCGCGATAAGAAAGCTTGGATTATAGGAAACGTTAATGATGGTATAGACAAAAATAAGTTGCGTCCTTTCTTCACACTCGACCGTTGTACACAGTCGACACAAGAGTGTATCGACTGTGAGGTGGCTGGTGGATGTGCATGGTGTCAAGGTGAGAATTACGATGCCGCCGATACGCCTACCATATATCAACGTGCTACGGCTATTTGTAAGATGCATAAGGCGAGAGTAAGAGCCAATAATTACTATTGGAACAAGCTTTATCGTAAACTTGAACTCGAAGGTATTGCCCAAGAGAAGGCTATAGAACATACCAAAATGTCGGACAATAAAAACAATTGCTAAGTTATGTTACAATATCTCATTATACAATTGGATGATACAAGTACATCGTACTGCCATTATACCAATATAAGAAATGAAAAACGCCTTATTTCGTTAGACGATTTGCGTGCCGGTATTTTGTGGGCTATGAAAGAGAACTTGATGATACAATATGTATTGCCCGACTATGAGTTGCCTGCCGAGTATATAGAGGAAATGGAGAGCATCGATAACAGCAAAATAGTATCATCTCACTCAACAATGATAAATAATGCCGATGTTATAGTACTGAATGGTTGGGAAAAAGGTTTTACATTCCGAGAGAATGGTATCTATGTGTTGCGTATTACAAAGGATTCTTTGTTTGCTTACAGTGAGGAAATAAAGATGGTATTACCGGCTGTAACACGACTGAATATTGTAATAACCGATGTAGAAACCTTTACCGATGCCGATTGTGAAACTTATAAAATTGTGCTTGAGAGTTTTGCCAAAGAGGTCGAAAAATTATATGTGGCCGGAAAGAGTCCTCAACTCAATCTACTTACCGACCGTATGATGCTCGATAAGATGAACAATTGTAATGCCGGATATGAGAGTATTACACTTGCCCCAGATGGTTGTTTTTATGTGTGTCCTGCTTTTTACTTAGCCAACGAAGATGATGATTTCGGTTTGGGTAAGAGTAAGTATAATGTGGGTAATCTTATTGATGGATTGGATATAAAAAATCCGCAACTCTATCGTCTTGATCACGCTCCAATCTGTCGACATTGCGATGCTTACCAATGTAAACGTTGTGTATGGCTTAATCGCAAGACTACCTATGAGGTAAACACACCTTCGCGCGAACAATGTGTAGTGGCACATATTGAGCGCAATGTGGCTGCTCAATTGCTCACAAGCATTCGTACGTATGGAGAGTTCCTTCCCGAAAGGAATGGTATAGAGGTTCTTGAATGTCTCGATCCCTTTGAAAAGGCAAATAAATGGTAAAAAAGCAAATAAAAGAATACTTCTCTCGCAGAAAATTATTTCGTAAAGCGGTCTCCGTAGTATCAACACTCTTTATTGCTCCTATAATAGGAACGCTAACGTCTTGTAATAAGGATGAGCCCTTGATAGAGGTAAATAGAGGATGTGTTGATTGTACACTTGCGTGCAAAGGAACTTGTAATAATTTGTGTACAGGCGAGTGTCGTACTACTTGTCGAACTATATGTGCCGTATCATGCAGTGAAAATTGCAATAACTATTGTACGGGTGATTGTGGTAATAGTTGCTGGATGAATTGTGAAAGAGATTGTAAGTATGCTTGTGGGGTAGGATGTTCAACACAATGCGATAGCACTTGTAGTGGTGATTGTTATAGCTCTTGTAGTGGTGATTGTTATAGAACATGTACAGGCGATTGTTCCCAGTCTTGTGTAGGCGATTGTTCCGGAACATCAAAATCATTTTTTTAAGATTACCTGATGAATCTGTTGGAACATATCCCCTATGCGGCGGAAGTGGAAAAGGAGTAGAAAAATGTAAACAATGTAATTAAATTTTAATTATGAAAAAAATAAGTAGGCGTTTATTAATTCGTAAGACTATTAATAAAGTTCTTCCTATAATGCTTCTTGCTCAGATGCCACTTATAAAAATAATGGCTTCTGAACGTTCTAACGGATGTAAGGCCGGATGTAAGGGTGCTTGCAGAGGTGAATGTCTTGGTTCTTGTAGAGGATCATGTAAGGGTTCTTGTAAGGGTACTTGTACCAATCATTGCAATATTTCTTGTGTGGGAAATTGTTTATACTCCTCACAATATACCATTCCTACAGATACTACAGTATGTGATTCGATAATTAGAATGTAGAATGAAAAAAGATATTGTAACTCGACGAAATCTGTTCAAGAAAATAGGATTGAAGATTTTGCCTATTTTTTTGATAACAACCGGAGTAACCGGCGGTCTAGCTTCTATCAAACAAGATAGTATCCCCTCTACTACTTGTAATGGATGCTCGTCAACTTGCTATAAAGACTGTAAAGGTACGCATAAGGGAATGTGTGGTACTTGTACATCTAACTGTATGCGAGCGTGTGAATATGGTTGCAGTAAAGGCTGTAAAGGTACGCATAAGGGAATGTGTGGTGCTTGTACATCTAACTGTAAGCGAGCGTGTGAATATGGTTGCAGTAAAGGCTGTAAGGATATGTGTGAGACTGTTTGTACAGGCTGTTCTGGCAGTAATAAAACTTTAACAATAAAAAAAGATAGTATTGAATTTAATCATTAATTTTATATGAAAAAATTAGTAGGTCAAGTAACACTTGAAGAGAAAAACGAAATTCAGATGCTTTTTGAGCGTCGTAATGGATTGAATGAGTTGGCAAAGATACTCTCTGCCGATAATGCCGAGTTGTACGAAAAACTTGTCCGAGATTTGGGCGAGACAGGTACTAAGTTCCAACAATGGTGGGACTCGATGAGCCAAAAGTATAATTGGGAAAGTGCAGAAAATGGTAACTGGGAGATAAACTTTGAAACTTGTGAAATCTTTTTAGTATATTGATTATGACACTGTGTATGATAGGCGCAACAGAGATAATCATTATTTGTGCCTTGGTGCTGTTGCTTTTTGGTGGTAAGAAAATACCAGAGCTTATGAAAGGCTTGGGACAAGGTGTTCGTTCGTTTAAAGAAGGTATGCACGAGATAACCGAAGATGAACCGCAACATCGTTATGAAGAACAACCCCATACTCACCGCGATGATGCAACAAGAGAATGAAATGGAAAATAGTGGCCTTATGACTGTGGGAGAGCATCTTGAGGAACTTCGCAAGATGCTCTTTCGCATTATAGGTGCATTGTTATGTGTTACGATTGTTATATTCTGTTTCAAGGATATGACATTTGATGTGTTGTTAGCCCCTTTGTCGAGCGATTTTGTGACCTTTCGCACAATTGAGCAATTTGCATCTCTGCTTGGGGTTAATATGGCTGGTAATGAGTATAACATAAAACTTATCAGCACAGATCTTGCGGCACAATTTATGACACACATTACTACTTCGTGTTATGTGGCGTTTATGCTTACATTGCCATATATATTAGTGGAATTATTTATATACATCTCGCCGGCATTATATGAGCACGAAAAACGTTATTCAGGTATAATAGCTATCGTTATATATGGGTTGTTTGCATTGGGACTGTTAATGAGCTATTTTGTTATATTTCCGGTTTCGTTTCTTTTCTTAGCAACATATCAGGTAGATGCATCTATCGAAAATACTATTACACTGACATCTTATATATCAACATTTACCACGTTGACGTTGATGATGGGTATTGTATTTCAATTGCCCATTATTGTATATACATTGGCACGCATCGGTATTGTCAATGCCGACTTGTTAAAGGGATTTCGCCGTCACGCCATTGTGGTGATAGCTGTTATTGCTGCTGTAATAACTCCTACGAGTGATATATTTACGTTGACTATAGTGATGTTGCCCATATATGCTCTGTACGAATTGAGTATATTTGCCATACGTAATATCAAGGTGGAACAAGAGTAAGAATTTAAAACGTATGCCGCCGCCCCCAAATACAAAGAAATATTTGGGGGCGGTAATTATATAGATTGTACTATTCCTTTTTGGAAGAGGTATTTGCGATTTTAGTTGAGTTTCTTGAAGTGATATTTGTAATCGTTGTATTCGAGTGTCATATATCGGTTGTCGAGTTTTATGACTTGGAATAGGGGCGATGTGGTGTCGATGTGCAGCGATGCGAGGTCTATGAGCATGGCTTGCTTGTCTTCTTCGCTGATGACTTCTTTGCTGTTGTGGTTGTATATGTTGAATTTGATGTGATTGTCGCTGTGTTGGTATAATCCCATAAACACCGAGTAGTCGTATGAGTTGTATATGATTTTGCGTATCTGAAATACATCGGATTGGAACGAGAAAAACACTGTATCGCACACCGATGTGGTGTTGTCGTGTGTCACTTCTTCGAGTCGCCATTGTCCGTAGAGGTAGCCTATGTTGCCTCCGTTTTGCATACAGGAGGTGAGTGTCGCGCCGATGACGATGAGTAGGATGTATATGAGTTGTTTCATTTTTTATCGTTTTTCTTGTTGAAATTCAGTAGTGTTCCGCTCTTGACGATGCTGATGCTGATGCCCCAATTGTTGCCTATAAGGTTGCCTGCATCTACTGCTGCTGCTACACATAATTGCCATCCATCGAGTTTGGCGGGGGTGTATGTGCACTCTATGAGCGAGGCAAACTGGCACAGGTCGTGGCTGGCAGGTATGAAGGGTGTGCCCCATGCTTGGCGGTAGGAGGCCATAAGGCGATATTGCCATTCGTTGTGCAGATAGCCTTGCAGTGCTGCGTGGTAGCCTCTCACTCGTGTGTTGAGATAGCGCATATAGCCATCGGTGTTGTACATAATAGAGGGCGACATTGGTGTGCCAAGTCCGAATCCGCCTTGTTGCCAGCCGTTGAAGAGGAAGTTGTTGTAGTAGTCGTCACCTCCCGATATGGCAGTGGTAATATGAGTTCCGGGCCAGTCGGTGGGTTGCCAGGGTATGGCTCCACTCTGGTTGTCCAGGCCTATAT
>JAFZDG010000192.1 GCA_017561285.1 Bacteroidaceae bacterium | reverse complement strand
GAAGCAGGACATTGCTCTACCTCGACAGTATAGAATGTAGCATAAATAATACGGTGCGTGAGTACGTGTCGGCATGTAAATGGTTGTCCTATATAGGTCAATTTTCCGGCTCCTTCAAACAACTTTTGGTACTCATCGGTACGCTGAAGTTCGATGAAATGGGCACTTTCGGACGTTTCTATGAGAGGATACTCATATAGATTGCGCCATATATCTTTACCCTCGCGCCGTTGCAGCCAGATGTAGTCGCCACACGATAGGGCGAAATAGTGAAAATATCGCGATTTCACCGACACATTTGCCTGTTTGACGGGGAGTTTATCGACCTTCCCGGAGGCATTGGCCGCACACATTTCTTGCAACGGACAACTGCTGCAATCGCAACCTTGCGGCACACATTGCAACGCACCCAACTCCATCAAAGCCTGATTGTACAAACCGGGATTTTCTTTATGCAACAGACGTTGAGCCAGCTCGGCAAAATAACGTTTTCCGGCCGGTGTATCAATAGGTATATCCACATCGAACAATCGAGAGAGTACCCTGTACACATTACCATCGACAACAGCATGGGGCAGATTATATGCTATAGAAGCAATTGCCGCAGCAGTGTAATCGCCCACCCCTTTGAGCGATTTGATTGCCTCAAAACTCGATGGAAAGGCCCCATCGAATCGTTCCATTATATCTTTGGCAGCAGCGTGCATATTGCGAGCCCGGCTATAATAGCCCAATCCCTGCCAATACTTCATTACCTCATCCTCATCGGCATAAGCCAAAGCCTCGACAGTGGGAAATCGGTCGATGAAACGGAGGTAGTAATCGTATCCTTGTGCCACACGTGTCTGCTGCAATATGATTTCCGACACCCATATACAATAGGCATCGCGAGTGGCCCGCCAAGGCAACTCTCGTGCATGGTTGGCATACCATTGTTCCAACCGGTTTATCAGTATAAAATTCGTCTCTTCCATTATTGTTACAAATATAGCGACAAACAAGAGAGAAATATGAAGTTTACTTCGATATTTTTCACAGCGAGTGCAGAAAATCTTTGAGGCACCTCAAAAATAGCGACAGGTGAGCGAAGAAAAGCAAGTTTACTTGACTTTTCTGCCCAACCGCATCCCAAACTCTCCCCCAATATACATTCTATCGCATTACAACAGATATAACCTCAACTGTTAACGCGAAGAAACATTTTATCACAAAATTCATTCATTACGTTAAATATAGTTCCTATTTAAAAGAAAAATTGTTAAAAACAATCGTTTTTTAATACCTAAATTTTGTATTTTTCAAATCGAGTCTTATCTTTGTATCAGTTTTTTCATAGTATTAGATTGTAAAGTTTTAAAGCAACCCTGAGCCATCGTGAGATGGCTCTTGTTGTTTTTATCGGCAAAAGACTGCAAACATCTGTGTATAAGCAGCAATACTCTTTCGGCGAGACACTGATACGAACCATCTTAGCCGCCCAATTTTAAGGTTGTGAGGTCATAAAAATAGCGGGTTTATATAATAATGTAATTTTTATGCTCCGAAAGGAGGAATAATCGAGTAAAATTTTGTACTTTTGCGCTACAAGAAAAGATGGAATGTTCAAGTCACTTATCACAAATGACGCAAACGACCGATACCATCGAAAAAAAGTATAATATAATCAAACTTTATATACTAAGAATATGGAACTCACATTACCTAATGTATTGCCCGACTATCCTACATTTGTCGAAGGCATACGCCGTGCGCCCGACCGTGGCTACAAACTCACTCCCGAGCAAACAGAAGTTGCATTGAAAAATGCATTGCGTTACATTCCCGAAGAATTGCATGCCGAATTGGCTCCAGAGTTTATGAACGAGTTGCTCACTCGTGGTAAAATTTATGGTTATCGTTTCCGCCCTCAAGGCGACTTGAAAGCAAAATCTATCGATGAATACAAAGGAAAATGTATCGAAGGTAAAGCTTTCCAAGTAATGATCGACAACAACCTCTGTTTCGACATCGCCCTCTATCCTTATGAGTTGGTAACATATGGAGAGACAGGTCAAGTGTGTCAAAACTGGATGCAATATCGTCTTATTATGAAATATCTTGAGGAGCTTACTCAAGACCAAACATTGGTTGTTGAGTCGGGCCACCCTCTCGGTCTCTTTAAATCGAAACCCGATGCACCTCGCGTAATTATCACCAACTCGATGATGGTAGGTCTCTTTGACAACCAAAAGGATTGGGAAATTGCCGCTCAAATGGGTGTTGCCAACTATGGCCAAATGACTGCCGGCGGTTGGATGTACATCGGTCCTCAAGGTATCGTACACGGCACATTCAACACATTGTTGAACGCCGGTCGTATGAAACTCGGTGTACCTCAAGATGGCGACTTGCGTGGCCACCTCTTCGTATCATCAGGTCTTGGTGGTATGAGTGGCGCTCAACCCAAAGCTGCCGAGATTGCAGGTGCTGCTGCTATTATTGCCGAGGTTGACTACTCTCGTATTGTTACTCGCCACACACAAGGTTGGGTACAACACATCACCGATGATATGGGCGAAGCCTTCCGTATGGCTCAGGAAGCAATGGAACGCAAAGAGCCTTGCTCTATAGCCTATCATGGCAACGTAGTTGACTTGCTCGAGTATGCAGCCAACAACGACATACATATTGAGTTGCTCAGCGACCAAACATCATGTCACGCCGTATATGAAGGTGGTTACTGTCCTGCCGGCATATCGTTTGAAGAGCGCACACGCCTCTTGAAAGAAGATCGTGACGAGTTCTGCCGCCAAGTAAACGCCACACTTGTACGTCACTTCAACGTTATCAAGACTTTGGTATCGCGTGGCACATACTTCTTCGACTACGGTAACGCCTTTATGAAATCGGTTTACGATGCCGGTGTAATGGAAATTTCGCGTAACGGCTACGATGAGAAAGATGGTTTCATTTGGCCTTCATACGTAGAGGATATTATGGGTCCCGAGTTGTTTGACTATGGCTACGGTCCTTTCCGTTGGGTATGTCTCAGCGGCAAGCACGAAGACTTGATAAAGACCGACAAAGCTGCTATGGATTGCATCGACAAGAATCGTCGTGGTCAAGACCTCGATAACTGGATATGGATACGCGATGCCGAGAAAAACAACCTCGTAGTAGGTACACAAGCTCGCATCCTCTATCAAGATGCATTAGGTCGTATGAATATCGCCCTTAAATTCAACGAGATGGTACGCAATGGCGAGGTAGGCCCCATTATGTTAGGCCGCGACCACCACGACGTAAGTGGTACCGACTCACCCTTCCGCGAGACATCAAATATCAAAGATGGTAGTAACGTAATGGCCGATATGGCAGTACAATGTTTTGCCGGTAACTGCGCACGCGGTATGAGCCTTGTTGCATTGCACAACGGTGGTGGTGTAGGTATTGGCAAGTCTATCAACGGTGGTTTTGGTATGGTCTGTGATGGTTCGGAGCGTGTTGATGAAATTTTGCGTTCATCTATGCTTTGGGACGTAATGGGTGGTGTAGCCCGTCGTTCATGGGCTCGCAACATTCACGCAATGGAGACAACCGCAGAGTTCAATCGTACACAACCCGACTACGACATCACTATGCCCTATATCGCCGATGATCAATTGGTGAAAGACGTAATCAAAGAAGCATTGAAGAAATAATATAAAATTAACCTTATAAAGACTTTTAAAACTATGAGTTGGAGTAAAATTATGGAGTGCGTGCCCAATTTCAGCGAGGGCCGCGACTTGGAAAAAATTGAGAAAATTGTATCGGCATTCCGCGCCAAAGAAGGTGTAAAATTGCTCGATTACAGCAACGATACCGACCACAACCGTTGCGTTGTAACAGTAGTAGGTGAGCCTGAGGCTTTGAAAGCAGCCGTTATCGAGGCTGTTGGTACAGCCGTAGAGCTTATCGACCTTAACAAACACGAGGGCCAACACCCCCGTATGGGTGCTGTTGACGTTGTGCCTTTCATTCCCATCAAGGGTTGCACAATGGACGATGCAGTAGCTATGTCGAAAGAGGTAGGTGCTAAGATTGCCGAGCTCTATAACTTGCCCGTATTCTTGTATGAGAAATCGGCTTCGGCTCCTTATCGCGAAAACCTCGCAGCCGTTCGTAAAGGCGAGTTTGAAGGTATGGCCGAGAAGATTAAACAACCCGAGTGGCATCCCGACTTTGGTCCCGCCGAGCGTCACGCTACAGCCGGTACAGTTGCTGTAGGTGCTCGTATGCCGTTGGTTGCTTTCAACATCAACCTCAACACTCCCAGCCTCGACATCGCACACAGCATCGCAAAACGTATTCGTTTTATCGGTGGTGGCTTGCGTTTCTGCAAAGCTATGGGTGTAGATCTCACAGAGCGTGGCATCACTCAAGTAAGTATCAATATGACCGACTATAGCAAGACAGCTCTCTACCAAGCTTTTGAGATGGTAAAATATGAGGCTCGTCGCTATGGCGTGAGCATCGTAGGTAGCGAAATCATCGGTCTCGTTCCTATGGCTGCCCTTATCGATACTGCCGAGTACTACCTCGGTATCGAGAACTTCTCTATGGATCAAGTGCTCGAAGCACGCATCATGGAGTAATATTATATTAGCAACACATTGAGCAAAAGAGATATAGGACACTACACAGTGGCCTGTATCTCTTTAGCCGATAATAATAACAAAACATGAGCAACCTAATCATAACCAATGCACGTATCATCACACCCCTGGGCAATACAGCCGTTAAGGGTAAAAAGATGAATGACCTGCACATTATCGATTGTGGCACTGTAGAAGTTACCGATGGTATCATCACTTATGTAGGCGACAACCGTCCCAACATTCCCGAAGGCTATGAGGTACTCGATGCACAAGGACAAGTATTGTTGCCCGGCTTTGTTGACTCACACACTCACCTCGTGTTTGGCGGCTTCCGCCCCGAGGAGTTTATGTGGCGTATGCGTGGCGACAGCTATATGAGCATCATGGAGCGCGGTGGTGGTATTGTAAACTCAATGAAGGCTACTCGCGAAGCTACTCACGAAGAGTTGTTGCAAAAAGCCTACAAGTTTATTGAGGTAATGAGCCGTATGGGTGTCACAACCGTAGAGGGTAAGAGTGGCTATGGTCTTGACCGCGATGCCGAGATAAAGCAACTTGAAGTAATGCGCGACATCAATGCCAACCCCGACCGTAAGGTTGATATAGCAACAACATTCTTAGGCGCACACGCACTTCCCCCCGAATATAAAGGCCGCCACGAGGAGTTCATTGATTTTATCATCGATGAGATGTTGCCTCTCGTTAAGGAGCGCAATCTGGCCGAGAACTGCGACATATTCTGCGAAAAAGGTGTATTTACCGTAGAGCAATCACGTCGTCTTCTTTCGGCAGCCAAAGAGATGGGATTCGGAGTGAAAATCCATGCCGATGAAATTGTAACTTTTGGCGGTTCGGAACTTGCCGGTGAATTGAAAGCACTCAGCGCCGACCACCTCTTGCACGCATCGGATGAGGGTATTCGCGCTATGAGCGAAAACAATGTAGTTGCCACACTATTACCCCTCACAGCATTTACTTTGCGTGAGCCATATGCCCGCGGTCGTGAAATGATTGACCGCGACTGCGCTGTAGCTCTTGCCACCGACCTCAACCCCGGCAGTTGCTGCTCGGGTAGCATACCTTTGACCTTTGCATTGGCTTGCATATACATGCACCTCACTGTCGAGGAGGCTATCACTGCTATGACTCTCAATGGTGCTGCAGCTATTGGTCGCGCCGACAAGATAGGCTCAATTGAGGTAGGCAAACAAGGTGACTTGGTATTGCTCGATACCGATACTCACTATACATTGCCCTACTACACCGCAATGAACTCGGTAAAACACACTATCAAAGCAGGTAAAATACTCACATATTAAATAAAACACTAACAGTTATGAAACTCGTAGACCTTAATGTTACAGCATTCTTAGAAAAAACAGCAAGTAACGAACCCGTACCCGGTGGTGGTAGCATCTCGGCTCTCAACGCTGCTATTGCAACTGCATTGGGCACAATGGTTACCAACCTTACTATAGGTCGTAAAAAATATGCCGACAAAGATGCTGAAATGACAGCTGCCGCTGAGAAACTCAACGGTATGCGTGCTCGTTTCGTTGAACTCATTGACCTCGATTCTGAGGCTTATGACCAAGTTTTTGCCGCCTTCAAACTCCCCAAAGAGACCGATGAAGAGAAGGCTCATCGTGCCGCCGTTATCGAAGAGGCTACCAAGCACGCTGCCGAAATTCCTATGGAAGTAGCTCGCACTGCTCTCGAGGCTATGCCTACTATTATATATATAGGTCAAAATGGTAACACCAACGCTATCACCGATAGCTGTGTGGCCATTATGTGCTGTCGTGCTGCTGTTCGCGGTGCTATCCTTAATGTTCGCATCAACCTCGGTGGTTTGAAAGACGAGGCTTATGTAGAGCAAATGAAAGCTGCTTGCGAAGAAATTGAGGCTATGGCTCTCGTTCACGAAAATGAACTTATTACTTACGCTCAAGAAAATCACGGATTATGCTAAAGACTTATTATATCGGTTCGGGTGAACTCACATTCGACCTTATCGAAGAAATTCTCGACAGCAAAGCTCGTCTTGAACTCTCTCCCGAGGCTATTGCCAAAATTGAAAAATGTCGTAACTACCTCGACCGCAAAACCGAAACTTCTGAAGTGCCCTTGTATGGTATCACAACCGGTTTTGGTTCATTGTGCAACCGCAATATCTCGCCCAACGAACTTACAACTTTGCAAGAGAACCTCGTTAAGAGCCACGCTTGTAGTGTAGGTACTGAGTTGAACCCCGAGATTGTACGCCTCATGCTCCTCTTGAAGGCTCACGCCCTCTCTATGGGCCATAGCGGTGTACAAGTTGTTACAGTACAACGCGTACTCGACCTCTACAACAACGACATCCTCCCCATCGTTTACGACCGCGGTTCATTGGGTGCATCGGGCGACCTTGCTCCCCTTGCCAACCTCTTCTTGCCTCTCATTGGCGAAGGCGATGTAAACTACAAAGGCGAGCGTCGTCCTGCTGCCGAGGTATTGAAAGAAGTAGGTCTTGAGCCCGTTAAGTTGCAAAGCAAAGAGGGCCTTGCTCTCTTGAACGGTACTCAATTTATGAGCTCAAACGGTGTGTATGCTATCATCCGCGCTCGTCACATCATGAAGGGTGCCGATATGATTGGTGCTATCTCATTGGAGGCATTTGATGGCCGCATCGAGCCTTTCTACGACAACATTCACCAAGTACGTCCTCACAAAGGCCAAATTGAGACAGGCGAGGCTTTCCGTCGTCTTCTTGCCGGTAGCGAACTCATCGCTAAGCCCAAGAAACACGTACAAGATCCCTACTCATTCCGTTGCATTCCCCAAGTACACGGTGCTATCAAGGATGCTATCCGCTACGTGAGCGGTGTATTGTTGACCGAGATTAACTCTGTTACCGACAACCCCACTATCTTCCCCGACGAAGATTGCATCATCTCAGGTGGTAACTTCCACGGTGAGCCTCTCGCCCTCGTGTTCGACTACCTCGCAGTAGCTCTTGCCGAGCTTGGTAACATCTCGGAGCGTCGTGTTGCTCAACTCATCATGGGCTTCCGTGGCTTGCCCGAATTCCTCGTTGCCGAGCCGGGCTTGAACTCAGGTTTCATGATTCCTCAATACGCTGCTGCTGCTATGGTTAGCCAAAACAAGATGTATTGCTTCTCGGCTGCCAGCGACTCAATCGTATCGAGCAACGGTCAAGAAGACCACGTATCAATGGGTGCAAACGCTGCTACCAAGTTGCACAAGATTCTCGACAACCTCGAGAACATCCTCGCTATCGAGTTGATGAACGGTGCACAAGGTCTCGACTTCCGTCGCCCCGAAAAGACTTCGCCCATCCTCGAAGAGTTTATGGCAGCTTACCGCGCCGAAGTTCCCTTCGTGAAAGACGATATTATTATGTACAAGATGATTCAAAAGACTGCCGACTTCCTCGGCCGTTACCGCTTTGAATATTAATCTTGACATACGACCAACTAACAAGGGGGATGCGCCACAAAACGCAACCCCCTTGTCGTATATTGCGGGTAGGGATACCCGATACTACCTCACCGTCATCAATCCATAAAGTCTGGTACTTTGGCGCGGAGGATGTTGTCGTCGTAATCGCGCACAAAATTACCATCTGTATCGATATAATAGAAGTCTTCGCCTGCGCCCACAATGGCCAAGCCATCTTCAAAGTTGCCTACATAGTCGTACTGAATAGCGATAGCTACATCGCCTGTGGTATCGATAAAGCCACACTTGCCTTGCAAGCACACTGCTGCACGACCATCGGCAAATGAGCCTACAAAGTCGTATTCGAAGGGAATGATAACGCGGTTGTCGCGGTCGATAAAGCCATAGAGTCCGGTTTCCTCATCGCGTGTGGCGGCCAAGCCTTCGCAGAAACGGCCCATCACCAAATACTCAATGGGAACAACCTCTACACCTTCTGTATTGACATAACCATATTTGCCATCTATAGTAACCATAGCCAAGCCATCGGCAAAGGGGTGTACTACTTTATCATAGATATAGGGCGTTACCTCGCGGCCGGTCTTGTCGATAATGGCATACTTACCCTCGCGACACATCGCACCGTAACCATCTACAAAGTTGACACCACCATCGTACTGCAAGGGCAATACCTCATTGCCGTCAACATCGATACAGCCCCACTTACCCTCGCGACACACCAATGCCACTCCGTCCGAGAAGTCTTTGGCGGCATCATATATCAAGGGGATTACCTCTTCGGTATCGCGGTCAATATATCCAAACTTTCCGTCACGCTCTACACAGGCGCGATCGTTGTTATATTTTCTTATATCGTCGTAATTCATATTATGTGTATTTATTATTAATTGGTATTAGCATACAAAAATAGTGAATTACTCTCATATAAAAGATGTGTATGGGAAAAAACCCACACACATCCTACTTAAAAAGAATTAATTTTATCGCACAGACAACAACCACGAGGTGTATTGCCTTGATATTTACTTATTGAGGCTGTTACATATGCGACTATTTATGTCGCGAATACGCTCTTCGCCCATCTTTACCACCTTGCGATCGTAGGTCATAATACCGTTTACCTCTACCTCCACATCGGTAGTCTGGGTGTAGATAGCGGCCGTAAATCCACGCTTGATATATTCGAGCAGCATTTCGCCATATTTTACATATTCGTTGGTAACGGCCTCAACCGAGTTGTATTGAATGTATCCCCAGTTGCGGTCGGGTTCCCACAAATGCCCCTCTACTACATAACCTATGCCACCATACTCGCCCAGCACGTTGGCACGAGTGGCATCAAAGAGATACATTTCGGGCGCAGGATAGTTGTGCAAGTCGAGCACATCGCCACAAGCAAAGAAGTTGCCACCACTGGCCGAGTTGACCATACGCGAAGGATCGTAGTTCTTGGTCCATTCGGTTATTTCTACCGTTTTGAATTGTCCCCAAGCCTCGTTGAAAGGCACCCACATAGCTATAGAGGGATATGAATAGAGGTAATCCATAATCTCGCGCCACTCCTTGCGGAAGTTTGCCTCCGAAGCGGCCGAACGCTCATTCTCGGCCCCTTTGAAATATTGACGATTTTGCCAGGGAAAACAATTGTCACCACTGGGCATATCCTGCCACACAATCATACCCACGCGGTCGCAATGGGTGTACCATACAGCAGGCTCTACCTTCACGTGCTTGCGTATCATATTGAAGCCCCACTCTTTGGTCTTATCGATATCGTAGATGAGAGCCTCGTATGAAGGGGCTGTATAGAGTCCGTCGGGCCACCAACCCTGATCGAGTGTGCCAAACTGGAACAAATCTTGATTATTGAGTTGCATACGCACGATGCCGTCGGCATCGCGGCGGGTTGAGAATTTACGCATAGCGGCATAACTATCGACCTTGTCGAGCACCTTGCCATTGCGCGATATTGTCACCTGCAAGTCGTACAAGAAAGGTGCATCGGGCGACCACAACTTCACATCCTCGGGCATACGCACCTCAACAGCCGAGTTGTTGACACTGCGTCCTTGAGCTACCAACATTTCACCGTCATACACCTTTACTTCGGCTACAATCTCGGCACAATCGACCGATTTACAAACATCTACCATAAGCGTATTGGCATCAATATCGGGCAACGTACGCAAGTTGGCAATGTAGGTTTCGGCTACAGGCTCCATCCACACTGTTTGCCATATACCACTCACCGGTGTGTACCATATACCACCCGGATTGCTCACCTGCTTGCCACGAGGCTGATAGCCCTTGTCGGTAGTATCAACGACACGCACATCGAGGGTGTTTTCGCCTTTATGCAAGGCTGCAGTAATATCGAAAGAGAATGGTGTATAGCCACCGGTATGACGGCCCACCTTGATGCCATTAACCCACACATCGGCCTGCCAATCGACCGCCCCAAAGTGCAACAGAATCTTATTTTTGTTCCACGAAGAGGGTACTTTAAACGTACGATGATACCACAAAGCATCACCCTCCGAGAGACGGCGTTCAACACCCGATAATTGCGATTCGACGGCAAACGGAACCAAAATTTTGCCATCATACTGCTTGGGTTGACTCTCTTTGGCGGCAGTAATAGCATAATCCCATTCACCGTTAAGATTCATCCAAAGAGTACGTTCCATAATAGGACGCGGATATACATTCCACACATTCTCTTTGTCGAGATTCTCACCCCACGAAGTCATAATACGCTCCGAGGCCTTTGCAATAGAAAAACTCACGCACAGCATAATAAGCCCTATTGCACACAGTAGTTGTTTGAAATTCATATAATTGTTTTTGATGATTTATCCACAAAGATAAACAATTTCATTAAGTACCAACAATAGAATAGATAAAATGAGGGTGTCTCAAAACGAGGCATCCTCTTTTCGTATATTCGAGAGAATTTGATTTTGGTCAAGCTTCCATTTTTTTTGTTTATTGCAAAATGTTTGGTTCTCTGGAGGCAAAAATCGAAAAAACAGGTAAAAACGGCCATT
>JAFZDG010000191.1 GCA_017561285.1 Bacteroidaceae bacterium | reverse complement strand
CTCGGCAGCATCTTCGATAACCGGAATATCGTAGCGAGAAGCCACCTCCATAATCTCATCCATCATAGCCGGCATACCATAGAGATGTACCGGAATGATGGCCTTGGGCTTGCGACCGGTAACAGCTATACGGTCTTTGATAGCCTCTTCGAGCAAAACAGGATCGATGTTCCAGGTGTGAGACTCCGAATCGACAAAGACCGGTGTTGCACCCAAATAGGTAATGGGATTGGCCGAAGCACAGAATGTAAACGACTGGCAAATAACCTCATCGCCCGGCCCGACACCACAAGCAATGAGAGCCAGATGTATGGCAGCTGTACCGGCCGATAGAGCCACAACACGTTTATTCTGGCCCATATAGGCTTCCAAATCGGCTTCAAAGCCATTGACGTTGGGGCCTAAAGGTACTACCCAATTGGTATCGAAGGCCTCTTGTATATATTGTTGCTCATTGCCACTCATGTGCGCAAGGCATAGATAGATACGTTTTTGTGTCATAATCTTACTTATTGGTTTTGATAACTTTGGCGGGTACTCCTACGATGGTAGTGTGAGCCGGCATATCAGAAACAACTACCGCACCTGCCCCAACGATGGCATACGAGCCGATAGTGATACGATTGATAATCTTGACACCTGTGCCACAATAAGCACCGCGCTCTACACGTACCTCGCCCGAAACAGAACATTGCGGCATAAAAGAGGTGTAGCTTTCTAAGACAGCATCGTGCCCTACGGTACAAGCCAAGTTGAGCAAGACAAAATCGCCAATGGTAATGTTGGTAGTGAGAATGCAGCCTGCACAAATGACCGATCCGGAGCCAATGGTTATATAATCTCTATCGCTTATGATAACCGATGGGTGAATGAGCGTAGGAAACGAGATATGCCGATTGATAATGTTGCTTACCACTTTTTCGCGAATATCGGAAGTTCCGATGGCCACTACTACGGCCAAATCGGTGTTCCATTCATTCAATGCATCCATATTACCCAAAACAGGTATGCCATTGACTTGCCGACCTTTGGGGCAAGCATCGTCAAAAAAGCCTATTACATTCCACGTGGGGATGTGGTTGTTAATATCCTTTATAAGCGCAAGCACTTCACGCCCCAATCCGCCTACACCCAAAATTGCTATATCTTTCATTTTACGTTCAATTATGGCCATTAAAGGCTTCCATCGTAGCAGCAGAAGCCGAATTGATATTTTCTCGGAATAAAACTTTTTTGATTGTAATAAATATAATTTTCACATCGAGCCACAACGAGAGGTTATCGACATACCAAACATCCAAGCGGAACTTATCGCCCCAAGAGATGGCATTGCGTCCGTTGACTTGCGCCCAGCCGGTAATACCCGGACGAACATCGTGACGGCGCATCTGCTCGGGTGTGTATAGTGGCAGATATTGTACCAATAGAGGTCGAGGTCCGATGAGCGACATATCGCCCTTGAGCACGTTGATGAGTTGTGGTAACTCATCGATAGAGGTTGCTCGCACAAACCGACCTACCGGTGTGAGACGATATTCATCGGGGAGTAATTCGCCGTTTTCGTCACGCTCATCGGTCATAGACTTAAACTTGAAAAGTTTGAATATCTTTCCATTGCGTCCCGGTCGCTCTTGCGTAAAGAAAGCACCCGCCCCTTTGTTGGCAAAGTGCAACCAGATGGCAACGATAAGCAAAACCGGCCATATGACCAACAGAGCCACCAGTGCTATGAGAAAGTCGAACAATCGCTTGAAAAAGTGTCTGTACATAGTATTGTGTTATCGCAGATGTTTAACAATCGCATCGTATGTATGCTGAGTTGTGTAGTTGTTAAGATAGTATCGATAGCCATTGTCACCCATCGTCACAATAGGCGAAGCCAACATTTTATCGATGGCCTGCACAAAGGCATCGACCGAATTGCTCGGCACATAATATCCATATCCGTTTGCCTCGGCTATAGAGCCAATATCGCTATGCTCATCGGTAACGGCAAGGATGGGTTTGCGTTCCATCAAATAGGGTAACAAGCGGCTTGGATAGTTGGGGATGGTAAATTTATAATCCAAAAAAATCATACCCACATCGCAAGCACGAGTGAGATTGTCATATTCGTTCTTGGGCAGATGTTGCATCAACGTCACTGCACGAGGATGGTACTGCTTGACAAAATCCATGAGTTTAGGAAACTCGGTACCATTACCAATGATGAGGAAATGACAATCGGTGCGATTGCACACCGCCTTCATACACTCTATGAGAAACGGGATGCCCTGCGGCCGCCCCATATTACCGCCATAGATAAAGATGGGCTTGTCGGTGGGCAAATGATAGCGAAGCCTTATGGCTCGGCTATCGAATGGTGTTGTTGTTTCGACAGGCGTATTGTCGTAACTATTGGGGGCTATTTCGACCTTTACAGCATCTATCTCGGGATTGTGTTGCAAGAGATAGTGTACATTGGCCCGGCTCATACAACCTATGTAATCGGATATGCGATAGAGTTGTTTTTCTTTGTGACGGAAAAATCGATACAACACCCCCTTGATGCCGGTTGTACTCATCATTCCGATATCAACAGCATTCTGCGGGAAGATATCTTTGAGCAACAGATAGGTTATGGCTTGAGGATTTCTCTTCTTGACATACTCAATTACCTTTGTAAAGGTAATAGGCGGTGTAGAGTAGAGTATAATATCGAAACGTATATCTCTGAAATAGTGCTTTATAGCAGTACAGAATTGCTCTTCCATAAATAGTTGTCCCACCCCCTTTTCGATGACGTGAGATTGTGTCACGTTCAATGTGCGTACCCCCAAAATATGCACGCCACCGTTATGTAACAACTCGGTAGGCAGTCCGGTACGCCGTTCGCGAGGATAGACAATATACACTTTATGACCTTTGTCGCGAAACTTGCGCATAAGGTCGGTGTATATACCACGATCTTCGATGTCGGCCCATGCCGACGACATAGTGAGGAAGAGAACGTTCATTATATCAGAATTTACGCCATACCATTTTGTTGACAATACCGGTGTATGATTGAATGATTTTTACCACCTTGGCCGATACGTTTTCATCGACATAATTGGGAACGGGTATGCCATTGTCGTTGTTACGCACCATCTCGACAGCGGTATCAACAGCTTGCAAGAGCGACTTTTCGTCAATGCCGGCAATGATGAAACAACCCTTATCGAGTGCCTCAGGTCGCTCGGTAGAGGTGCGAATGCAAACGGCAGGGAAAGGATGACCGACAGAAGTAAAGAAAGAACTCTCCTCAGGCAATGTTCCGCTGTCGCTCACAACCGCAAAGGCATTCATCTGCAAGCAATTGTAGTCGTGAAATCCGAGAGGCTCGTGCTGAATGACACGAGAATCGAGTTGGAAACCACTTGCAGCCAATCGGTTGCGACTGCGAGGATGGCAAGAGTATAGAATGGGCATATTATATTTCTCGGCCATACGGTTTATGGCCGTAAAGAGGCTGTTGAAGTTTCGCTCGGTATCGATATTCTCCTCGCGGTGAGCCGAAAGGAGTATGTATGCGCCTTTTTTGAGTCCCAAACGAGCGTGTATATCGCTGCGCTCGATGTCGGGTAGATTGTGATGCAACACCTCGGCCATAGGCGAACCGGTGACATAGGTGCGTTCTTTGGCCACTCCCGATGCGTTGAGATAACGGCGTGCATGCTCAGAGTAACAAAGGTTTACATCGGAAATTATATCGACAATGCGCCGGTTGGTCTCTTCGGGCAAGCATTCATCGAAACAACGGTTGCCGGCTTCCATATGGAAAATGGGTATGTGCAAACGCTTGGCACCAATAACCGACAAGCAGCTGTTTGTGTCGCCCAGAACGAGTACGGCATCGGGCTTGATTTGCACCATGAGCTTATACGAAGCATTGATGATATTGCCCATTGTAGCACCTAAATCATCGCCTACGGCATTCATATATACCTCAGGGTCGGCCAACTTGAGGTCGCGAAAGAAGATACCATTGAGGTTGTAGTCGTAGTTTTGTCCGGTGTGAGCCAGAATAGTATCGAAGTAGGTGCGACACTTGTTGATAACGGCTGCCAAGCGAATAATCTCGGGGCGAGTACCAACGATAATGAGCAGTTTGAGTTTGCCATTGTTGGCAAAACTTACATTTGAATAGTCGTATTTTGTTTCCATATTGTATGGTATGTGTTATTCTACAGGAAGGAAATATGTATCGGGACGGTTGGGATCGAAACACTCGTTGCACCACATTACAGTTACCAAGTCGTGCGTGTCGGAGAGGTTTATGATATTGTGGGTATAACCCGGTAACATATGAACGGCCTCTATTTTGTCGCCCGATACCTCGAAATTGAGGACCTCATCGCTACCTACCCTACGTTGTTGAATGAGTCCATGCCCCGATACAACCATAAAAAACTCCCATTTGGTATTGTGCCAATGTTGTCCTTTGGTAATACCGGGCTTGGAGATGTTGATGCTCACTTGCCCGTTGTTGTGTGTACGTAACAACTCGGTGAAACTGCCACGTTCATCGACATTCATCTTCAATGGGAAAGCGATTTTTTCTTTGGGCAGATACGAGAGATAGGTAGAGTAGAGTTTCTTGGCAAACGAACCCTGCGGAATGTCGGGTATGACCAGCGACTGCGGTTGGTTATAAAATGTATGTAGCAACTCTACAATCTCGCCCAGCGTAACACGATGTGTAACCGGTACGGCACAATAGCGTCCTTGAGGGGTAATGATAGTCGTAACCCCATCAAACTCGCAGTGATGTTCGCAACCGGCAAGAGCTGCTATCATCTCATCAACGAGGTCATCGATATAGAGTAGCTCCAACTGAGTAGAAGGATCGTTGACCGTAATGGGGAGATTGTGTGCGATGTTGTAACAGAAAGTAGCAACCGCCGAGTTATAATTGGGGCGGCACCATTTACCAAAGATATTGGGGAAACGATATACCAACACCTTTGCTCCGGTTGTAGCGGCATAATCGAAGAACAACTCTTCGCCGGCCTTTTTGCTCTTACCATATTCGCTATTGCCAAATCGGCCGGCCAATGTGGCTTGTATCGAAGAACTGAGCATAACCGGACAAGTATTGTTGTGCTTGCGCAATGTCTGTAACAATGTGGTTGCAAAGCCCCAATTGCCTTTCATAAACTCACTGACATCGTGCGGGCGATTGACACCGGCCAAATTGAAAACGAAATCGGCTTCACGACAATAAGCATCGAGTTGCTCGGGGGTAGAGTCGATATCGTAACAAAAGACCTCATCGACAACCACATCGCCATAGCAACGAGCCTTGCCCTCTTTGATATTGTTGAGTTGCGCCACGAGGTTTTGTCCCACAAACCCATTGGCACCTGTTACTAATATTTTCATAATTAGGGTTTAGAATCTATTTGGAACAATCTCTCAAATAATCTATTGTACAAAATTGCCTACACCGGCAAGCTCGCGTTGTATGTATTCGAGAGCCGCTATTTTGGCTTTTGTTTCCTCAACGGTGAGCATACGTGTATTGTTTGAGTTAAACTCGGTAATAACATTGCGTTCTACCTCACCCTCTTTGAAGAATTTGTCGTAATTGAGTCCGCGATTGTCGGCTGGAACACGATAGAAGTTGCCCATATCCTCGGCTTTGGCACACTCCTCGTTGGTAAGAAGCGTCTCATACATCTTCTCTCCATGACGAATACCTATAACCTTGATATCTTCTTTCTTTCCGCCAAACAATTCGCATACAGCCTCAGCTTGTGTTTGAATCGTACAAGCGGGAGCTTTCTGTACAAGGATGTCGCCATTCTGTCCATGCTCAAAGGCAAAGAGTACGAGATCGACCGCCTCTTCGAGCGACATAATGAAGCGAGTCATAGAAGGCTCGGTGAGCGTAATGGGGAGACCATTGCGAATTTGGTCGATCCAAAGAGGTATCACCGAACCACGCGAACACATTACATTGCCATATCGGGTGCAGCAAATCTTTGTATTGCCCGAATATCGCGACTTGGCTACTGCAATTTTCTCTTCTATTGCTTTGGTAATACCCATAGCATTGATGGGATATGCCGCCTTGTCGGTAGATAGACATATTACACTTTTTACATTGTATTCAATGGCAGCTGTGAGCAAGTTGTCGGTGCCAATAACGTTGGTCTTAACCGCCTCCATCGGGAAGAATTCGCACGATGGAACTTGTTTGAGCGCTGCTGCGTGGAATATATAATCGACACCGGGCATAGCATTGCGACACGATTGCAAATCGCGAACATCGCCTATGAAAAACTTTATTTTATGAGCTAAGTGAGGATAGCGATTTTGATATTCGTGACGCATATCGTCTTGCTTCTTTTCATCGCGCGAGAAGATGCGTATTTCCTTGATATCGGAAGAGAGGAAACGATTGAGTACGGCGTTACCAAAGCTACCTGTACCGCCTGTAATCAACAGGACTTTGTCTTTGAAAATGGTCATATTATTTAGTTGTTTATTAATTCATTATAGAGTGTTATATATTTTTCGGAACAGCTATTTTTGTCGAAATAAGTTGTAGCTCTCCTACGGCATTGGGCCGAGAAAGCCTCTTTGGTGGATGTAACTATAGCATCTATTGCATCGGCTACGCCATCCACATCGCCCACCTGCGAAACAACACGTCCGGTGCGTTCGGTAATAAGTTCGGGCAGTGCTGTTGTATTGTAGGCAATGACCGGTGTACCACACGCCATTGCCTCGGCAATAGTGAGGCCAAAGGTCTCTTGTTGTGAAAGGCTCAAAACAATATCGGCAGCAGCATAAATCTCGGCCAGTTCTTGTTGCGACTGTGTGCGCTCTATGCCTATGATGCCCTGTGGCAGACGTTTTATTTGGTTTTGGGAGAGTCCGACAAGCATAATCATAAATCGCGAAGACAATTTCGTGCGCAATCGTAAGAAGTCGTCATATCCTTTTGCAGCGTTCCAAACCGTAGCAGCACCTACCAATAGTATTTTATCGGCTATACCATATCGCAGCTTGATGTTAGAATTTGATGTGGGTGCAAATATAGCCGTATCTACCCCGTTGTATATGGGTTGTATGCGCAATGAGGCAAAAAACGATTGCTTGAATTGGCCTGCCAACCATTGCGAAACAGGCACAATGGTGAGATGGTTGCCCAACGACAAGAAGTGCTGTTTCTTACTTTGGTAATTGCGATGTGTATGGTCGTAACAAGCTTTCGGATAGTCGTGTATATACTTACAATGCCTGCAACCATCGCTTTGCCATTTGTAACAATTGTGCATATGGTAGTGCGCACAGTGACCGGTAAAGGGCCAACAGTCGTGCATTGTCCACACGACCGCTTTCCGGCGAGAAGCCAGGTAATCGAATAACAACGGATAGTTGATGTAATAGCCATGTATGTTGTGCAGATGAATCACATCGGGATTGATCTGTTCAATCTTCTTTATCAGTGCCTTAGTAGCCCTACGTGAGTACCATCCATGATGCCCCGAAAGTCGCGAAAACAGAAGGTGCAGAAACGAATCGAATAGCGAACCAATCTTGATTAGTTTCGACTTACTTGGCGCAACGTATCGTCCATAGGCAATGTAGCTGTCCCAACCATGCGACATAGCGACAGCACCTATTTGCTCGGCAATACGCCCGGTAGAGCCCCAATTGGCTGTGGAATTAATTTGCAACAGAGTTGGCATAGTTTATGGCTGTTGTAAGGTATGTAAGCGACTCGTTTCGCTTGGTATCAAGTAACATCTGTACGTTGGCAAAATCTATCGCCTCATTCTCTTTTTCGTTGACAATGTGCTGCATAGAGGCATCAACACTGATGAGACGCGATGCAACGCCCAACATTGCCAGCAAGGACTCTATGCGTGAATTGCGATTATCGGCCGTACGGTTACTCCACACAAAAGACCAGAAAGGCTTCTGGTAGTTGATGGCAAAACAGGTGCCATGAAAAGAGTTGGTAAGCACCATAGATGCATGAGCAAAATAATGTACAAACTCAACAGGCCCTGCCGTCACTACATAATCGTTTGAAAAAAGAGCCTTGTACTCTCTCTCACCTATGATGACGAGTTGCAGGTTGTGCTTATGAGCCAATCTCTTGGCATAATCGATAATCAAATGATTGGATTTGTTACCGGGCATCAGATAGCACAACAGATAATTTTCGGGGGTACTTGGAGTGACATCTTGACACAGTTGCGACCAATCGTGCGCTGTGAGCAGCAATGTGGGATCGATATTGTGTACGCCTCTCTCTATGCCCAAGTTGCTCAAAATCTTGAGACCGGCATCTTCTCTTACACCGATATGGGCAAAGTCGCCAATGTAACGCGAGAAAACCTCTTTATATTCGAGAGGCAAATCACGCAGTGCAAAGCTTGCCGCATAGGCTATTTTCTTGTTGTTGTCGGTCACGTTTTTCAACAAGAAGTCCATATTATTACGGATAATAAACGGATTCCATACCTGATCCGATCCGACAATAAACTTATCATATCGCCTATTGAGCGTGTTCCAATCACGACACTCATCGACCGACAGAAATTTGCGGGCGAAGGCTTTGGTTTTGGCGCGGCGCTTGCTATATCCCAAGAGCGAGCGCACCCAAGTCCAAACGATATTTTTAACCAATGGCAAGCCTCTCAAGGGGGCTATTTGCTCCCTCAAGAAATGCGTGGTACACCCCATATGGCGACAAATATACGACAGCGCATATGCCTGCAATAGCGCACCGTAATTTTCAGTATTTATAAATGTGAGTATTGCAACTCTTTTCATGGTCAATTTTTATCGTTTTAGATTCAACAAAACCAATAAACAACATACCCATAATAGGATGAAGAACCGGATTGTATGCCGAACTAACACAAGATAGCACAAACATAATGATGAACAAACTGATGTATGGGATATAGAGTTTGTTGTTTGCAGCTCGAAGTTTGAGTATATTCTTAAACATAGAAATATACAAGGCCACATATAGTCCAAGACCTATAATGCCATGATACAACATATAGGTAATCCAATCGTTGTGACCGCCAAAATCGATCAGAATTTTGCTACCTAAATCATAGCCCAAAAGGAGCTGTTTGATAGAGGACATATCGTTGATAGCCTCGAAACCATACTTATAAATATCGCTACGACCACTACCATCTTGCAAAGCATCGACATCAAATCGAGAGAGGATGTAATTGTCGTTGATGGTGTTGGCATACTCAATACTATATCCGGCTATGAGAGCAACAGCAAACAAAGTCAGGACATAATATATCTTGCGTGATGAACGCAAATTGAGATAAATGAAACTCAAAACAAGTATCTCACACGCCATCACCACCACAGCACCCCGCTTGGCCGATATGGCAACCATCAAGAACAACAGCAACAGTGAGAAGGTACGTTTGACCTTACCCATCATAAGTATCCATGGTAAGAAATAGAGACTATTGTACACCAATGGCATCATAGGAATACCATACTCACTATACTTTATAAAAGACTCGATATTGAGAAGACTCACAACAATATATACATAGAAGCAGATGTTGATGAATCGGGAATCTTGCTGTCGATCGTTCGATGCCAAGAAATAGTTGTTGGCAAAGAACATCAACAAAAACCAGAAAAAGGAGTATGCAACCGACAAGACATCATACTGAGCCGGTTCGGGATATAAATAGCACTTGACACCTAAATATATAGTAATGAGCAGAGATATGAGTACGGTCGATGACATTCTCCGCTTGCGTGCAACAAATAGCATATAACACAGAACAAATGCTACCAATGCAAAAAACACAAAATAGAATTGAGAGCGGAGAGCTTCGTCACCAAAAACGAACTCAGACGATCTATAATTATATACCGATAGCAGAATGAGCAAAAGGCCCAATATGTAGCTTACCGACTTATTGATAAATTTTTTCATACGTTACAACCAAGGACAATGAGGATATTTGTCGGAATTGGAAGAGAAGTAGAGTATGCACTCGGTTACGTACTCTGCAATTCTTTCGTCAGTTATATTGTTTTTATATTTGCTAGCCTGTGATTTCCATTCATCGAGTAGTTGAGGGTATTTCAACAAAACTCTGATATACTTAACAAGTTCTTCGATTGAGTTGGAAGGAATAACCACGCCGGCACCACTTGCATCAATCAAGTCTCTGCTACCGGTATCCGTTGTCGTGATGCAACCCACACCGGCTTCAACGGCTTCCATTACAACCATACCCCATCCGTCGTATCGGCTGGGCACTAAACACAAATCGTACCGGCCAATGTTTTGTGAGACATCCATAGAGTTCCACACGCCAAGATAGTTGACTTGGGGGTTTTCGTTGCACCATTCGATAACCTCTTTTTCCATATCGCCATTGGCACCCACCACATCGAGTGTCCAATTATCACAGTTAAGACTATCGAATACTTCCATAATCAGGTCCACCCCTTTTCTTTTGGAGAATTGTCCTACATATACAAACTTGATATTCTTACAATCTATTTGTTGCTCATTGACAACCGGTTTAGTAATCTTGTGGTAGAGATAGGGTAAAACCATTTTTTGAGGCCAGCCAACAGCTCTATAAGCCTTTACGCCCAACATACCCATCGCCAAGATACACTTGATGCGATTGCGTAAAATAAGAGCCATAAAACGGTAATAGAGTTGAGATAACAGTCTCTTTGCGAAACTCAACTGATAGGCAGTAGGCCGCTCGGCTATGACCGCGATGTTGCAATGCTTGGGCATTATATATTTGTAAACATATTTGTTTATACCACCATTTCTCAAGCCCAACATAAAGTGAAAAGATTCATCGGCATTCATATTGGCTATATCGGTGACAACATCGATGGGATGTGCCTCTTCAGAGAGGAAGTGAAACTTGCAATGAACAATTTCGTCATACCCCCACCCCATTTTAGCTCGCTCCTCATCGATTTCACGACGAAGACATACACAAATAACGTTGAATCTACTCGATAGAGCTTTAATCGTTCCGGCAATGGAACGAGGGTATTTGTCGAGCCAAAATATCACATTTCTAATCATAACCTTCGGTACTTGATGTAAAGTAAAATCAAATATATTATATGGAAGAGTAATGCAACGACAGCAGCCGTCAAAGCACCATTTCCCCAATAAGAGATGGCCCAATACATTGTAACAAGAATACCCACATCGCGCAACAGACGGCTGAAAAACAGGAACCAATTGCGACTATGCGCCATAAACTCTTGTGTGAGTACATTGGTTACGCTATTGACAACGGCTGTGAATACACATACGTTGAGAACGCGTTGCAATCCGTTGAAAGTGCTACCATACAACGACTCAATGAAATGCGAACAGATGAGTATGAGTATGAATGGAATAAACGTAGCCAGAAAATTGACACCTACAAGACGGCGAAGAATAGTGCGGTTGCCTTCTCTATTGTTATTGGTAGCCGACAGGTGCGATAAGGCCACGTTGCGCAAGGCTCCGGGCACAAACAATACGACAGCCATCCACTGACTGGCAGCCGAAGAGATACCCAACTCGGTATAACCTGCCAGCTTGATGATAATAAAGAGATTTACCCAATGAGTAACCGAGTATAGACTCTCTTGTAGAGCAATGGGTAACGAATAGCTTATGACTTCACGCACATAGGCCGGCTCTACCGACATAGCTGTGCTGATGTTGTACGACTTGATATGTGTGCGCAATGATACTTGATTGAGTATGGCATTGAAAAGCAACGACAATATCAATGCAATCACAGCACCATTGAACCCAAAGAAATAGGCCAAAACAATGCTCGCAAGGAGTGTAAAAATACCGGTATAGGTATTGTTTTTGGCCAATGCTTTATATGCACCAAAACCGGCCAACTCGCCGGTTTGCGTTGTATTGACAGCATTCAATATGACTGCTATAGCCGACAAGCGCAGTGTGGTGGCAAGATGTGGGGCATCTAACCAAGAGGCAACGTGACCGGCACCTAATACCAGCAACATTGCTATAACAAAGCTCATAGTAAATGTTGCAACCAATGCGATACGATGGGTATCGAGTATGCGTTTGGCATTTTCTGCAGCAACACTCTCGGCAATGAATTTGGTAGCCGAGTATCCCAGTCCCAACGAAGAGAAAATGGCTATCATAAGCAGGGTATTCTTGATGGTTCCATACTCTCCATACAACTCGCTACCCAAAAAGCGAGCCACCACAATACCGGCAAGCAACGACATACCTTTTCCCAAGACACTGCCACAGAGTGCCCAAAAGGAGTCGGCAAAAAGTCGGCTCTGCTCTACTCTTGCAAGGATGTTTTGTAGTCGCTCCATTATATTTTTTGATGCTATATCAGAATATACAACAACTCATTGGCATAGATGCATTGGATGCTATGTGCTTACTTATAGTTGTTTGCAATGATCGTATTGTATATATCAATTTGTCGTTTTACGACATCATCGATATTGTTACGTTGTTGAGCCGTAACTCGGGCCGCTTGAGATAAGCGCTGAGCCAAATGGGGATTCTCAATGATGCAGCGTACTTGTTGCGCACATTGACGATAGTCGCAAGGCGAATAAAAAAGTCCCGACACACCATTTTGCGCCAGTTCGGGCATTGCCCCTGCATAGGCAATAACACTTGGTACACCCACAGCCATAGCCTCGGCAAGAGCCAGAGAGTAACTTTCTATGTGCGAAGTATGTAACATAACGTGCGATTGCTGCATGGCTGCAACCAGTTGCTCGGTAGGTAACGAACCTAAGAAGCGTACATTATCGGTCAGACGGTAACGGCGAATGAGTTGCTCCAAGAAGCGTACATAACCTCCTCGTTTGAAAGACTTTTTGTTTTGTCGGTAATCTCCTACGATTTTCAGCACAATATTGGGATAGAACTGCTTGAGTATGGCAAGTGCTTTGATGGCAATATGTACGCCTTTATAGGGCAAGGCACTGCTTGCAACACTGAGCAGCTCGATGGGTTTATTACTGAAAGAGTTACACCAAGGCTCGGATGTCATAAAGGGAGTGCGAACAGCCATAAGTGTATCGAAGATGTGCGCATGGGGGTTGCAATAAGGTGCAATGGCAGCCTTTACCCATTGCGATTGCGTTGATATATAGCGTTGCGTACGCAATATCTCTTTTTCGTATTTCCCCCAATTGTAGAACTTTGCTTTGGCACGCAATATGTTGTGACGAGGCATTATCCAATCGATAGGTGCAATACCGGCTATTGTTTCGCCGATAGAAAGGCCCCCCATATATACATCGGCACAGGTGTACATAAGTCCTTGTATCTCTAACAATACCGGACGAGTAATATATTGGCGAGAAGACAACAAACCCCAGAAAGACTCCACACCCCATATGTGCACGATATGGGGGTTGATGTGGTCTATGAGTCGGCATAAGTCATCGGTAACCGATTGTTGAGGCATTCCATTGCGCAGGTGCACCTTGGGTATGAGCCACTGTTGTATATTGCCACTATCGTGTCGGACAAACTCACGCGAGTTGCCAAATGTTATATTGTACAACTCGATATTTCCCGACCTCACAAGGGCTTGTGACATAGCTTGCAACCACGATCCGGTGGCAGCAGTAGGGGCATCGGTGAGTGTGCAATTGGATAGCCAAAGTATGCGCATAACGGTATCTTTAATCGCGTTTGAATATATCGCGTGTATAGACTTTGTGTGCTACATCATCGAGGCATGCATCGTAACGATTGGCAATGATGGCACGTGACAACTCTTTGAATTTATCAAGGTCATTGACAACCTCGCTGCCAAAGAAGAGAGTTCCATCGGCAAGCGTAGGCTCATAGATAATGACCTTTGCACCTTTGGCCTTGATGCGTTTCATCACACCTTGTATGGCACTTTGACGGAAGTTGTCGGAATTGGCTTTCATTGTAAGACGAAATACGCCTATCGTAACGTCTTGTTCACGAGCAGCATCCCACGAGCTTGAGCCAATGTAATATCCGGCCTTTGCAAGCACCTGATCGGCAATGAAGTCTTTGCGCGTACGGTTGCTCTCGACAATGGCCGACATCATATTTTGGGGCACATCGTTGTAGTTGGCCAACAATTGCTTGGTATCTTTGGGCAGACAGTATCCGCCATAACCGAAAGAGGGGTTGTTGTAGTGTGTGCCAATGCGAGGATCGAGACCGATACCGGTAATGAGTGCCTGGGTGTCAAGTCCCTTCATTTCGGCATATGTATCAAGCTCATTGAAGTAGCTCACACGCAAGGCCAAGTATGTATTGGCAAAAAGTTTTACGGCCTCGGCCTCTTTAAGCCCCATATACAGGGTATCGATATTCTCTTTGATGGCACCTTGTTGCAACAAACCGGCAAAAGTGTGAGCCGCGTCGGTGAGCAAGTCGATATTGGCAATTTGTGCAATGGCACCGTTTTCTTCATCGTAGCTCTCGATATACTTAGGAATACCAACAATAATGCGACTTGGATAGAGGTTGTCGTACAGAGCCTTGCTTTCGCGCAAAAATTCGGGAGAGAAAATGAGGTTGAAACTCTTGCCTTTCAATGCCTCATCTGTGGCAAAACGAAGAGCATACTTGACATACAACGAGCGACAATATCCAACGGGTATGGTACTCTTGATAACCATTACAGCATCGGGGTTGATGCGGATAACATCCTCTATAACACTCTCTACAGCCGAAGTATCGAAAAAGTTGCGATGGCTGTCATAGTTTGTAGGAGCAGCAATGACAACAAATTGTGCATTGGTATATGCTTCATACGCATCGAGAGTGGCTCGGAGATTGAGTTCTTTCTCGGCCAGATATTGCTCGATATAGTCGTCTTGAATGGGTGAACGACGCTGGTTGATAAGATTGACTTTCTCGGGAAGAATGTCAAGGGCAACAACTTCGTTGTGCTGAGCCAACAAGGTTGCGATAGATAGTCCGACATAGCCTGTACCGGCAACTGCAATTTTCATAATATTATTTCTCTATACGAGTATCGATTACTTGAATATATTGAGGTTGTATCTCGGCTGTGGCAACAGCAATACCTTCGATCTGTACAACAACTCTTTTGCTACGAGCGCCTTTGACTTTGAGGAAAATGCCCTCTACCCCATCAAAAGCACCACCAACGACACGCACCGGTGTTCCTTGAGCCAAGTTTATCTCCTCAGGGCTGAAATAGATAAGTTGTTCGCCGGTGGTGTTGCACACAGCCATAAATTGCTCCATATCTTTTTGTGGCACGACAATGGGCTCATTGCGACCATTGACTCTGTGCGTGCGATATTGCAAGAATGGAGCTTTCGACTTTATCTGCTGTAAGTTGCTACGGGTAGTGTAGGCAAATAGCAGATTGCTGACAATGGGTACAACTTTGCGTTTTTTACGTCCATCTCTGCCCACAATTATTTTGCTACAAAGAGGTATGAAGTTATCAACCCCTTTGTCGTCAAGGAGTTGTTTGGCCTTCATCTCGTTGCGATATGGGGCACTCATAGCAAACCAACGAGGTTTATCGTCACAAGCATTTGCAGTGTCACACATAGTGTAATTGATGGCAAACAGATAACAGCAGGTTATACCTTTGGCTCCTAAAAATCAATATAACAAACTGATTTTTAGATACATAATAAAAAAGCATTTATTATAAGGGCATATTGACAAATGGCAACAGCCCTTATAGCGTGTAAAGTTAATAAAAATAAAGCTATTATGCTGCTCTACTCACCTATTTTTACATAAAACTAACACCATAATTGCGATTGTGCGACAGATAGAACGATGGCATTGCGAGACGATAAAATAAATGTGGGTGTGACAAAATAATTTTTGACACACCCACTTTATCTATAGCAAGGAGAATATTAATCAATCTTCGATACCTGCCAATTTAGGATCTACCATAATACGTCCACAATACTCACACACAATGATTTTCTTGTGCATCTTGATGTCGAGCTGACGTTGAGGCGGTATGCGGTTGAAGCAACCACCGCAAGCATTACGTTGTACATAAACAACAGCCAAACCGTTGCGTGCGTTTTTGCGAATACGCTTGAATGCTTGCAACAAACGGGGTTCAACAACAGCCTCAACAGCTTTTACTTTCTCGCGGAGTTTCTCTTCGTCTTGTTTTGTTTCGGCCACGATATCGTTCAACTCGGCTTTCTTCTCTACCAACATTTTTTGACGATCTTCGAGATTTTCGCGGCATTGCTCCATCTCCTCAGTGCGACGAGTAATGGCATTGTTTGCCTCACGAATTTTCTTTTGGAGTGCTTGGATAGAGAGGTCTTGGAACTCAATCTCTTTGTTAAGTTTGTCAAACTCGTGGTTGTTACGTACCTCATCGAGCTGAGCTTTGTAACGTTCGATTTTGTTTTTCGAAACTTGTATTTCTTCATTATAAGAGTTTATATCTTTGCGACTTGCGCTGATATTCTCTTGAAATTTTTCGATACGGGTTTCGAGACCGGCTACCTCATCTTCAAGGTCTTTAACTTCGAGAGGCAACTCACCGCGAAGGGTTTTGATACGGTCTATTTCCGAATGTAATGTTTGTAATTCGTAGAGTGACTTGAGTTTTTCCTCTACGGTGTACTCTTTTTCTTTAGTTTTTTCTGCCATCGCTTACAGATATTTTATCGGATTTGTTTCTACAGTTGTGTAGTAGAGCGCAAAGTTAGGAATTTTTTTTGTAATTACCTCACAAAAAATATCTTTTGTGTGTTGTTCGCTCTCATAATGTCCTATTTCGGCCAAAACTATCTGGTTTTCGTAACCGAAAAATTGATGATAGCCTATCTCTCCGGTGATAAACACATCGGCTTTAGCTGCCAAAGCGGCTCCTATGAGCGAACTGCCGGCACCGCCACATAGAGCTATGCGTTGCACCATCTTATCGGGCAAGGTATTGTGCCGCACCACACTGCATTGTGTTTGCTCTTTGACTTGTTGCAAAAGTTGACGAGCCGAAACCGGATGCGACAAGTTGCCGACTATACCTATACCGGCCTGCGTATAATCGTTGGCTATGGGTATAAGATCGTATGCGGGTTCCTCGTAGGGATGCGACTCTAAGAGAGCCCGCACAATGCGGCTTTTGAGGTAGGCCGGCAATACCACTTCTACCCTACTCTCCGGCTCGTGGTGTATAACCCCCTTCTCGCCGCAATAGGGATGAGTATCATCGCCGGCACGAAACGAGCCTACGCCATTGCTTGTGAAGCTACAACAATCGTATGCACCTATTGTACCGGCTCCGGCTGCAAAGAGTGCTTCTTTGAGATGGTCGGCTTGGGCTATGGGTACATACGTAACCAACTTATAGAGCATATTGCGAATGGGTTGCAACACTTGCAACTGCGATAGCCCCAACTTTTGTGCCCAGACATGGTTAACAGCTACGGCATCGAGGTTGGTATGAGCGGCATATATGGCAATATCGTTACGCAACGCCTTCATTACCACTCGCTCTACATAATTGCTTCCTACAATGCGCTTGAGGGGGCGAAAGAGCAACGGATGGTGAGCAATAATGAGATTGACACCCAGTTGTATAGCTTCGTCAACAACCTCTTCGGTTACATCGACACACAACAACGCACCCGTAGCAGGGAGCGAATCATCGCCCACCTGCATACCGGCATTGTCGTAACTCTCTTGCAACTGCAACGGTGCAAGTTCCTCAATAAGTGCTGTTATTTGTCGAATGGTAGGCATTATCGAGATTTTATTTTTCTTCGGGCAAATGTATATCGATGCACAATTCATCGAGTTGCTCTTGTGCGATGGTTGAGGGAGCATCCATCATCACATCGCGACCTGAGTTGTTCTTGGGGAAGGCAATACAGTCGCGTATAGAATCGAGACCGGCAAAGATAGATACAAAGCGGTCGAGACCAAATGCCAAACCGCCATGAGGAGGCGCACCATATTTGAAGGCATTCATCAAGAAGCCGAATTGTGCTTGGGCCTGCTCGGGTGTGAAGCCAAGCAACTTGAACATTGTATCTTGCAACTTACTGTCGTGGATACGGATAGAACCGCCACCCAATTCGACACCGTTTACTACCATATCGTAGGCATTGGCACGCACTGCGCCGGGATCGCTCTCAAGCAAGTGAATATCTTCGGGCTTGGGCGATGTGAAGGGGTGGTGCATTGCATAGAAACGTTGAGTCTCATCGTCCCACTCAAACAAGGGGAAGTCGATAACCCACAAGGGTGCATATACGTTCTTGTCGCGCAAACCGAGACGACTACCCATCTCCAGACGCAACTCACACAAGGCTTTGCGAGTCTTCATAGTGTCGCCGGCCAAGATGAGCATAAGGTCGCCGGGTTGAGCACCGAAACGCTCGGCCCATGCACGCAAGTCGTCGGCCGAATAGAATTTATCTACCGATGACTTGAAGTTGCCTGCTTCGTCATAGCGCACCCAAACAAGACCTTTGGCACCTATCTGAGGACGTTTTACAAAGTCGGTCAACTCATCTATTTGTTTGCGAGTGTAGCCGGCACAGCCTTTACAGCATATACCACCCACGTAGGGAACGCTGTCGAATACTACAAAGTCGTGACCTTCGGTAAGGTCTTTCAACTCGACAAACTTCATCTCGAAGCGAGTATCGGGTTTGTCGCTACCATAGTATTTCATAGCATCGGCCCACGCCATACGGGGGAAAGGCTCGGTAAAGTCGATGTCTTTGATATATTTAAAGAGGTGCTTGGCCATACCTTCGAAGATGTTGAGTACATCTTCTTGCTCTACAAACGACATTTCACAGTCGATTTGAGTAAACTCGGGTTGACGGTCGGCACGAAGGTCTTCATCGCGGAAGCACTTGACGATTTGGAAATAGCGATCGAAGCCCGAAACCATAAGCAATTGCTTGAGGGTTTGAGGTGATTGAGGCAATGCATAGAACTCGCCGGGATTCATACGAGAAGGCACAACAAAGTCGCGAGCGCCCTCGGGTGTTGACTTGATGAGTACAGGTGTCTCTACCTCCAAGAAGTTTTGAGCATCGAGATAGCGACGCACTTCAAATGCCATTTTGTGACGCAACTCGAGATTGCGACGTACGGCATTACGGCGAAGGTCGAGATAACGATATTGCATACGAAGGTCGTCACCACCATCGGTATCGTCTTCGATTGTGAAGGGAGGTGTTACAGATGCATTGAGAACGTTGAGTGTGTTCACAATGATTTCAATCTCACCGGTTTCCATACGTGCATTTTTATTGCTACGCTCGGCTACCTCACCTACTACTTGAATTACATATTCACGACCAAGCTTATTGGCTTGTTCGCACAACTCGGCATTTACTTCTTGATTGAATACCAATTGAGTCATTCCATAACGGTCGCGCAAATCGACAAAGGTCATACCACCCATTTTGCGAGTGCGTTGCACCCAACCACATAGTGTAACGGTAGTTCCTACATCGCTCAGGCGCAATTCGCCACAAGTATTTGTCCTGTACATTGTATAATATTTTTTTTGATTATAAATTCATCTTTATGAGCCAACTAACAGCGATGGCTACAACCTTGCAAAATTAATAAAAATCGGGTATTTTATGTAGTTATAGGCAATATTTTTTATCATAAAAATTTTCTTGGGCAACGTGTGAAGCTGCGAGATAAAAAAAGAGGCCGAGTCGTTGTTCGACTCAGCCTCGTTATGCTGTTTGTTACTGCAAAGAGTACAAAATTATTCAGCACTTTCAGCAGGAGCTTCAGCAGCTTCTTCTGCGGGAGCAGCCTCAGCAGCAGCGGCAGCAGCGGCCTCAGCAGCAGCACGAGCAAGCTCGGCTTTCTTGTTAGCTACGCGCTCAGCGATAGCTTTGTTAACTTCTTTCTCAGCTTCGAGACGAGCAGCAGCCTCAGCTTTAGCAGCCTCGCGGTTTTTGTTCTTCAAAGCAGAAGCGGCGTTGTTTTTGCTCTCGATCCAAGCTTGGAAACGTTGCTCAGCAACTTCCTCAGTGAAAGCACCTTTCTTAACACCACCCATGAGGTGTTTTTTCAACAATACACCCTCGTGAGAGAGAATGCTACGAACTGTATCGGTGGGTTGAGCACCAGTGTTGAGCCAATACAAAGCACGCTCGAAATTCAAATTTATTGTAGCAGGATTAGTGTTCGGATTATAAGAACCTACCCTTTCAATAAATTTGCCATCACGTGGCGCCCTGCTATCAGCTACTACGATTTGATAAAACGCATAGTCTTTGTGACCGTGGCGTTGCAATCTGATTTTTGTTGCCATTGAAATTTGTTTTTAAATTGTTTTTTGCATTAGCGGGTGCAAAGTTACATACTCTTTGCGAGTTACGCAAATATTTGTGTGGTTATTTTGCACATTATTATGAATATATTTCTTATTCGCCAAGAAGTCGCAACAACTCATCACGCGAAATAATGACAACACTGCCATGCTTTACTTCGGGAACATTTTCGGTATGGGCATCGGGTATGAGTTGCCAATCGCCATCGGCAAGCGTGGTACACTGCATAAACGAGAGTCCGGCATCGCCATTGAACTTGTCGAAATAACCGATATAGCCTCCACCACCTATTTTAGGGAATACAGTAGGACCTTCTACCTCTATAAGATAGTTGTCGGGAAGGACTCGGGCTACACCCTTGAAGGTATCGACTTCAGGATTGAGACTATGCGTAGTGGCGTGCAAAATTGTTTTCTTGCCATTACGCTCGTCTTTGTAATATCCATGAAATGTGCAACCCTCGCGCACGACTGTGAGGTCGATTGCTGTAAATCCGGGATCGAAAAGCGGACGCGGAGTAGTGAACGATAGCCAATCGTGTGTTGTGGTAACGTAGTGCAACTGACGATTATCGACACGAGACGACCAATAGACATAAAACAAATCTTCCTCAGGCACATAAGTAAACTCGGGAGCCCATGCATTGGGTGCAGTGGGATTACCTCCTACTCCATCCATTACAAATATCTTGCCACTGTCGAGGGTGTCTCAAAACGAGGCATCCTCTTTTCGTATATTCGAGAGAATTTGATTTTGGTCAAGCTTCCATTTTTTTTGTTTATTGCAAAATATTTGGTTCTCTGGAG
>JAFZDG010000190.1 GCA_017561285.1 Bacteroidaceae bacterium | reverse complement strand
GGCTGAGCCTATTGATGCCGAATATCCCGAGTTGCAAAAGCTTATAGCCGATATGTACGAAACTATGTATGCTACCGATGGCATAGGATTGGCAGCCCCGCAAATAGGCCGTTCTATTCGCGTTGTGGTTATCGATGTCGATCCTTGCTCTGAGTCGTATCCCGAGTTGGCCGGTGTAAAAATGACACTTATCAATCCGGTACTCGAGGTTGTAGAGGATGGTAAAAAATGCTCATCGGAAGAGGGTTGCCTCAGTGTACCCGGCATACATGAGTCGGTAACACGCATCGAGAAAGTGCATTTGCACTGGTATGATGAGAATTTCGTAGAGCATGACGAGATTATAGAGGGCTATTTGGCACGTGTCATTCAGCACGAATATGACCACTTGGAGGGCAAGGTATTTATCGACCACATTTCGCCCATTCGCAAGCAACTCATCAAAGCCAAAGTGGGCAATATCATCAAAGGTCGTGTCAACTGTGGCTACCGAGTAAAAGCCGCCGGAACAAAGTAAGACAAAACGAAGGTGGCCGGTAGAGGTTCATAAAAAAATAGCTATCTCACAAGCCACCGCATAAAATATAAAAACTATGGCAGACGACAAAAAAGTAATTTTTTCGATGGTGGGCGTAAGCAAGATTTTCCCGCCACACAAACAAGTACTTAAAGACATCTACCTCTCATTTTTCTATGGAGCCAAGATTGGTATCATCGGTCTTAACGGTTCGGGTAAATCTACCCTGCTCAAGATTATTGCCGGCGTAGAAAAATCGTATCAAGGTGAAGTAGTATTCTCTCCCGGCTATTCGGTGGGCTATCTTGAACAAGAACCCAAACTCGATAACGAGAAAACCGTAATAGAAGTAGTGCGCGAGGGTGTGCAACCTGTGCTCGATATTCTTGCTGAGTATGAGCGTGTAAATGAGGCTTTTTGCGATCCCGAAGTACTCGAAGATCCCGACAAAATGGAGGCGCTTATCAACCGCCAGGCCGAGTTGCAAGATCAAATAGATGCTACCGATGCATGGAATATCGACAACCGATTGGAGCGTGCAATGGATGCACTGCGCTGTCCTCCCGAAGACCAACAAATCAAATACCTATCGGGTGGTGAGCGTCGTCGTGTAGCGCTTTGCCGCCTCCTGTTGCAACAACCCGACATCCTTTTGCTCGATGAGCCTACCAACCACCTCGATGCCGAGAGTATCGATTGGCTCGAGCAACACTTGCAACAATACAAAGGTACTGTTATTGCTATTACCCACGACCGTTACTTCCTCGACCATGTGGCCGGTTGGATTCTCGAACTTGATCGCGGTGAGGGTATTCCCTGGCAAGGCAATTATACCTCATGGCTCGACCAAAAGACCAAGCGTCTTGCGCAAGAAGAAAAGCAAGCCAGCAAACGCCGCAAAACATTGGAGCGCGAGCTCGAGTGGGTACGTATGGCTCCCAAAGCCCGTCAGGCCAAAGGTAAAGCCCGTCTTAACTCATACGACCGCTTGCTCAATGAAGACCAGAAGGAGCGCGAGGAGAAACTCGAAATCTTCATTCCCTACGGACCTCGTTTGGGTAACAAGGTTATTGAGGCCCAGGGCGTTGCCAAAGCCTATGGCGAGAAACTCCTCTTTGACAACCTCAACTTTATGTTGCCTCCCAACGGTATCGTGGGCGTGATAGGTCCTAACGGTGCCGGTAAGACAACATTGTTCCGCCTTATTATGGGACAAGAGCAGGTAGATAAGGGTAGCTTCGATGTGGGAGAAACCGTTAAGATTGCATACGTTGACCAAACACACAAAGATATTGATCCCGAGAAGAGTGTGTACCAAGTGATATCGGGCGGACAAGAGACCTTCCGTATGGGTGGTCGTGAGATGAATGCCCGAGCCTATTTGTCTCGATTCAATTTCACCGGTGCCGATCAAGAGAAACTCATTGGAGTCCTTTCGGGTGGTGAGCGTAATCGTCTTCACTTGGCTATGGCTCTCAAAGAAGAGGGCAATGTGCTCTTGCTCGACGAGCCTACCAACGATATCGATGTCAATACACTGCGCGCACTCGAAGAGGGCCTTGAGAACTTCGCCGGTTGTGCAGTAGTAGTTTCGCACGACCGTTGGTTCCTCGATCGTATTTGTACACACATCCTCGCATTTGAGGGCAACTCAGAGGTATTCTTCTTCGAAGGTTCATACAGTGAGTATGAAGAGAATAAGCGCCGCCGTATGGGCGACGTAGAGCCTCAACGTGTACGCTATCGCAAATTTGGCGAGTAATAAATGAAGTAAATAAATCAATCGTATAAGACAAGCGAGGGCGTGGCAAAACATTGTCACGCCCTCGCTTGTCTTATGGTATGTACTACTCAATTATAATCCCCCCATCATATACGATAGTATCATTATTGTGGGTTAGCAACTCATATTGTATGCCAATGATTCCCAATTACCCTCATATGTTGGTGCCATAAAAAAAGCTGCGCCTGGAGAGGCGCAGCTCGAGTACTAAACTTTTTGTGTTTTATGAAGAAAATATTACTTTCTGATAATCATTTTCTTGCCACCTACGATGTAGAGACCGTTGCCAAGTACGTCGGCAGCATTTACACCGGCTTTCAAAGTAGTGATGTATTGACCTTTGAAGTTATATACATCGCGAGCTACATTGATGTCGTTTGTAATGTCGTTTACTGCACCAACACCTACAATTGTAAGTCTTGACCAGTTGGCATCGGCTTTGAAGAGTGATTCGGCTGAAGCGGGAACTTGGAGAGTGATAACGCTCAAGTCGTTGATGTATTGGAATACATCCCAGAATACCGATGTAGTAAATTGAGGAACTTCAGTGCCTTCGAAGCGAGTCCAATCGATTGTTCGGAGAGCTTGGCAGTCGCCAAAGAAGAACTTTTCGATAGTGATAGTTTTGGGCATAATGATAGTCTCAATTGAAGTACAGCAGTCGAACAAGCTCTCTGAAGAAGTGATTTTCTCACATTTAGAGAGGTCGGCAAATTTCAATGATGCGCAACCGAAGAATGCATCTGTGAAGTTGGTTACGTTTACCAAACCTGTTAAGTCGATAGCTTCCAAGCTTGAGCAGTTTTGGAATGCTGAACGGAAGCTAACGAAATTGGCAGCTTGCTCAGCGGCGGGCATTTTCACAGTTTTGATAGAACGACAGCCTTGGAATACACCATTCATGCTTGTACCCAACTCTACGTACATAGAGGTGTTGGGAGCAACTGTAATTTGGCTCATATCTACCTCTTCGATAGTAGTGTTACCGGCAGGGGGGAAACCACTGTTGTTACCAATGGTAGTAGTAAGTGTTTGGAAGTCTTCTGTACCCCATTCACCAGTCAAGATGATTTTCTTGGCCGAAGCAACGGCTGCGGGAATGTTCTCAGCATCGAATGTATAAACGCCTTCTGTCTCAACAACTTCTGTTGCAAGTACGGGTGTTGCGCTGAATGTCATTTGGTCGAGCTCAACGAGGTTACCCAATTGACCGCCACGGTTTTTACCCCATGCATAGATGCGACCATCTTCGGTGAGTACGTTGCTATAGCATTGACCTGATGAAAGTTGTGTAATCTTAAGACCTGATTCGAGTTTTACTTCAACGGGGCTGTAAGAGATGGGGTTTTGAGCAAGGTCAACCGATTTACCTTTACCATCACCGAGAGCACCATCGTTGTTAGAACCCCAAGCATAAACTTTTGTAATAATATCGTTCTCGCCAACAGCAACGATACGAGTGTTCTCGCAACCGCTGATGCTAATAACTTTGCCTTCGAACGATGTTACTTGACGGGGAGTGTAGATAGATGTAGTATCGTTGCTTTGGTAGCCGTACAAGAGGTCGTCATAGTTGTTACCCCAAGCCCACAATGTACCATCGGCTTTAACAGCGTATGAGCTATAACCTACAGCGAAAGTCTCAACCCAGTCGGTAGCTTCGCCATATTGTTGAGGCTTTTTAACGAAGAGACTGCCTGTACCATCGGTCATATCGGCGAGTTGGCCTCTTTCGTTCCAACCCCACATCCACAATGAGCCGTCTTCTTTGATACCCATACCGTGAGCAACACCTACAGTTACCGATACCCAGTCGGTGTCGGTACCTACTTGAGTGGGAGTAGTTTTGTTGGCAAAGCCACCCAAACCGAGGGCGCACATTTCGCCTTCACCCCAAGCCCACAATGTACCATCGGTCTTGATAGCCATTGCGCTGAAACCGAAGAAACGTGTAGCTGTGACATATTTCCAGTTGTTATCTGTACCCACTTGTGTGAGTTCCGAGTGGTTTTGGCCGTCACCAACACCTTGTACACCCTTAGTGTTCAAGCCGGCAGCCCAAAGAGTACCATCTTCTTTGATGAAGAACGCAAAAGAAGATCCTGCAGCTGCATATGTCCACTTTTCAGAGCTGATTTGTTGGGGAATACCATAGCGCTCGTCCGATCCTTTGCCAAGACCGAGTTGACCGTATTCGTTCCATCCCCAGCCCCACAATGAACCATCGTCATCGATGGCGTATGTGCTGGCATCACCTGCAGTAACAAATTTCCAATTGTGTTCATAAGCCTTTACGCTCATAAACATTGACAAACCTATAAAGGCAGCCAATAATACAAAAATCTTTTTCATGATTGTCCGTTAGTTGTTTATTATGTTATATTATTTGATAATTTTCACTGCGTTACCGTTGCTTGCGCGTACGATGTAGATACCATCTTTGAGCGATTGTGTATTCAATACTGTTTCACCTTCGTTGGCGTATGCGTTCATAACGAGTTTACCGGCTATGTCATATACAGCTACCTCGCATGCTTCGGCGCTAAAAATAACGATATTACCGTTATGTACACCTGCGTTGAATGAGGGTAATCTTACAGCTTCTACACTCTCGTCAAATGGATTCTTAACTTCAGTAAGACCTGAAGAGATAATAGGACAGATAGCAAAGCTACCGTTACCGCCACCGTAGTTAGAGATAGGACGGAGGTAGTCTATTTCGCCTTCGAAACGGCCAAATGAGTTGTGTGCCAATAGGTTGTATTGTTGCTCCATACTGAGCTCTACGCCCTTGACATCTGAGAGTAGGCAGAAGTCTTCTGTATCGGGATCTTGAGAGAAACCTTCGATAGATACGAAGAAGTAGGGTTTACCATAGAGGTCAACAGGAACTTCAAATTGGATGTTGGCTACCGCACCTTCGTATGTGAGAGCCCATGCGCCATCTTCGCCATCGGCTTTGAAGTCCTCGAAGGGAATGTAAGCGGCTTCGATGGGAACGTATGTAAAGAGAACGCCTGCATCGCTGATAGAGGGCATCCATACTTGCATTCTGATTTTGGCACCCTCTTTGTATTTGGTGGGTTTGTGGTGGAGGTAGATGTTGATACCATCGAGATAAGCATCGTCTTGGGCAATCATAAATAGGTTACCCCAGCCTACTACTTGAGTATTGTTGGTACCACCCACATAACCTTTGGCATCACCTTCGTTATATGTGTTTGCTCCGAACATATAGGTAGCAGTTTGGTCGAGACCACCGAAGCTGTCGTGACGGCGCATATCGATGGTTGTGATTTCTACAGTACCACCGGTTTTGATCATCTCATTGCCATCGTTATATGTCATACTCATAGCCGGAGTGTACGAGCTGTTAGAGCCATCGGCGTATGTTACATCGAGTGTGGGCATATCGTAAATACCTTCTTTAAGGTATATTGCCTCAATGTTTTGTGTTGTGAAGTCGGCTGCTACAGCACCGGGTATTGTCCAGGTCCATGCTGTGGGGTTGCCCTTAGACTCATCATTGTATGTAACGGGTACACCGAGAGGGGCCCACAAGAAAGCGCCACCGTTGATGCCGGTGTGTCGAGCCAAAAGGTTACATACAGGTTTGTTTGTTGTTGATTTAGCACCGAGGTTACGCAGTGTTTCGGGCATTGCATACATTGCGCCTACTTCGGTATCTTGTACCATTGCAGGAGAATTGTGTTTTACTTTGCTGGGCAAGAAGGTTGTTTCTTGCGCAGTTGCTGAACTCATTGCTAATGATGCAAGCAATGGAAGAAGGTAAATTTTTTTCATAAATGTGTTTGGGTATAGAAGTTAGTTATATGCACATTCTTTATTGTAATCAATCCGGAATTGTCATTTGATTACAGCAACAAAATTATAACAGTTTTTTGTCTTGTGCAACACCCTTTTTCCTTTTTTGATGTACATCAAAAAACGGAACGAGGGTATAACTCCGTCCCGTTATATCTGCTTGTTTAATAATATGTTGTTTCTCTTACTTCTCTTTTGCAAGCTCGTTGCGCATACGACTCAGGTGCGACTGTGTAATGC
>JAFZDG010000017.1 GCA_017561285.1 Bacteroidaceae bacterium | reverse complement strand
TTTTTTTTTGAAAATCAAATGTCGAAAAATTTGCTTTTTTGGTTTGTGTTGCAAGACGCTTAACTACAACAACTTACAATATGTGCTGTTGAACAATCTCTGATTGATGCTCTCGAATTTATAATTGATTGAAATGTAGTGCTTTGCGCCGAGATAGAAATGGGCAGCTTTTTTCAAAACTGCCCAAAAGTTTCCCAAAAGTATTGTGAGAGTGCCCTAAAATGAGGGGGTAATTACTTTTTGTTCTCTCAATTTTATTTATACAGTTTCTAAATAAGAAAAACTGAAATCTCGATGTTAAAATACCTTTACGTTGATATATTTCTTGGGATTTTGGCGTATGTCTATCAAGAGCGAATCGAGACTGTTTACCGACTTGCTGAGGCTTTCGTAGAGTTGTTGATCGTTGAGAAGCAGACCGGCTGTGTTGTCACACTTGTTGAGTTGTGCTGTGGCTTGCTCAATATTTGCCAACATAGTACTTACCTGTGCCAATGTGGCCTCAAGCGGTAGGGTGTTGAGTGTTTGTGTCAATGTATCTACATTATTGGTAATGGCTGTTACATTATCAATGATATGTGGTAAGTCTTTTTGCATCGTTTGCTCAAGGCTGCCGGTCATATTTTCTAAGTTGGCTGTAATGTTATCAAGACGTTGCAATGATGCCAAGAGGGCCGGATCGTTTACAAGCGTGTTCACGCCGCTGAGTACGCTATCTATTTTTTGTACAATGGCGGTTATTTCGGGCATCATACCTCCCAGACTTGCCATAAGGTCGCTGCCGGCAGTACCCTCAATGGTGTCGCCCGATTTGTAGTATTCGCTTACATAGGGGTTGAGGTCTATCACAACGCTTGCATTACCCATAATGGTTTTACTTATCGACACTTTGCTGTCGCGGGGAATGCGCAACTCTTTGTCGAGATTTATCATAACCAATACTTTGTTGTTCGACTCGTAGTCGTATTGCATTTCGTGTACTACACCTACTTTGTAGCCATTGACGGTTACGGGGGTAGATACCATTACATCGCTTACATTGTCAAATGCGATTGTGTAATAATTGGCCGGCTTGGTCACATCTATACCTTTGAGAAATTGTATTACAATAAACATCAGTACAATGCATATGATGGCTGTCAAGCCAATTTTTACCTCTTTAGTCCAAAACTTTTTCATATCCTTTTTCTTTTGTTGCTTTTCGCTTGTTGTGCGTATATTTTATAATGATATTATTCAACTCTTTTTCCATTCTGCATTACTATTATAAATGCGTCTTTAAAGAGCTTGCGAACTTTGCGGAAGTCTTCTTGAATACCTTCGCGTGTGCGTGATGCTCCATAAGTGTATTTATAGTAGCCTTTGTCATAGTAAACCTCTACGGGCGACAAGCCTTTATACTCTTTGCTTTTGTCTCCAAGTTTTTTGGGGAGAGCCATAAACTGTATTTTATATATGCGCTCATGGGTATCTATGGCGGTAGAAGCTGTTGTATTATCTTCGGTTTCTATATGAGCAGCCTCTTCCGACTCTTCGTCTAAGTGTTCCTTGTCGTCATAGTCGGCGGCATCGGCTTGTGCTTGTTGTATGGCTGCAATGGCTTCGCTTTTGCCATCGTAGCTGGCTTTATAGGTTACAAAGGCATTGTATATAGCTTTTGCCATCTCTTCTTGTCCTTTGTCCGAGAGCATATATTTCTCTTGGGTGGGGTTGCATATAAAGTCCAACTCTACCAATACCGATGGCATACCGGTGTATGCAAGTACGTAGAAACCATTCTGTCGTACGCCTCGGTCGGCACGTTTGGCTACGTTTATCATTTGACCTTGTACCAATGCTGCGAATGATATGCTTGGGTCGAGATAGGCATTTTGCATTGTCTCAAAGATGATATACGACTCGGGTGAGTTGGGATCGAAACCTTCGTACTTGCTGGTATAGTCGTCTTCGAGTGTTATTACCGAGTTTTCGCGTTGTGCTATCTCCAGGTTTTTGGCATTCTTGGCCGTACCCAATACATAGGTCGATGTGCCTTTGATGGTTTTACGGTTTTTGTTCTTTTTTGATATCGAGTTGGCGTGTACCGATATAAACAGGTTGCCATTGTTTTTATGGGCAAATTCGGTGCGCTCTTTCAATCCTATCGAAACGTCTTTTTTGCGGGTGTATTTAACGGTGACATCGGGCATATTTTCCTCTATGAGCTTGCCCAATTTCAGTACTACACCTAAATTTATATTCTTCTCTTTGCCTTTGCTGCCTATCGCTCCGGTGTCGTTACCACCATGACCGGCATCGAGTATTACTACAAATTTTTCTTGTTCGGCGGTTTGAGCATAGATTGTGGGCGAAACTATTGCGAGGGTTATAAACACAACTGCGATGCTTATAATTCTCTTTATTACTGATGTGTAAACGTTTGCCATTATGCTCTTATTTCTTTGAAAAAATACGATGCAAAAATACAAAAAAATGTTGATTTGTACTTCTTTTTACCCCGATGAAATAGGGTTGTTGTATTAAAAATTATAAAAAAGATGTATCCTTGTGTTGTCATGAATTGTAATTATAATTTATGCTAATGGTGTGAAGGTAATTGAATGGTTTTAATATTGATAGATGTGTTGCCGTTGTAAGAAAAAAAAACTATTTTTGTAACCGTTATTTATATATAAGATGTATGAAAGCTACGTATCGATTGCTGCTGTTGGGTGCTTTGATATTTGTATTTACCTCTTGTAGGGTGTCGCAACGCTATACAATACCGGTAGCGGAGGTTGAGCCGGTCTCTGTAATGCGATTTGATTCTTTGATATGCGAGTATGTCAATCCTTCCGATACGATGAGTCGTGAAGCGCTGAGGATGCAAGCCGGCGATTTCTGGGGTATTTATAACTTTCATTTATTGGGCCTTTCTGATGCTTCTTGTTTTTATGAGGGCTTGTCGGCTTTTATGTCCGATTCGGTAGTTGCCGGCATCTATCGCGATGCGCAACTGATGTATATCGATATGGATTCGATAGAAGAGTGTTTGGCTTCAATGTCGGCTCGATATATGAAGCTTTTTCCATCTGCCAAGAAACCTGTTTTTCAGTCGCATATATCGGCACTCGGACTTCCTATAGTAACAGTCGATAGTCTTATTTCTATCTCGATAGATTGTTATTTGGGGGCCGATTATCCTTTGTATCAACAACGATACAATCGATATGAATTGATGGCGCATCATCCCGGACGGTTGTTGCCCGATGTGGGCGAGGTATTGCTGCGCAATGCCATTGTCGATAAAAATGAATCTACGTTGCTCGATGCAATGGTGTATGAGGGTGTTGTGGCTTATTTGCTGTCGGGTTTGCTCAACGATAATGGGGCTGCTGCCATTATGGGATATACCCCCGAGCAGGAGTCGTGGTGTGTTGAGAATGAGGCTCGTATATGGAGCCGCATTGTTGAACAGGGGCATCTTTTTGCTGCCGACAATATTACCATACGCAAATATATACAGCCGGCACCTTTTACGGCAACACTCACAGAGGATGCGCCCGGTAGAGTAGGGCGTTGGGTGGGGTGGCGTATTGTGCAACAATATGTCGAGAAGCAAGGACTCTCTCCAATGGATTTGGTTGTCGACAAAACTTCTTCTGTCGAAATATTGCGTATGTCCAATTATAATCCTCGATAACTATGAGTCGTAAATTTGGCTTGGTTGGCTATCCGTTGCAGCACTCTTTCTCGCAGGCATATCACAACGAGCGATTTGCTCGTTGGGGACTTGATGCTGTGTATGTCAATTATGAATTGAGCGACATCTCGTCTTTGCGCAATATCGTTGGGGCCGACAATGAGTTGGAAGGCCTTAATGTTACCATTCCTTACAAGCAAGCGGTTATGACTTTGCTCGATGAGATTGATGCCACTGCAAAGACTATAGGTGCTGTGAATGTAATACGTATAGAACGTAGTGCTGAGGGGGTGCGAATGATAGGATATAATAGCGATTATATAGGATTTCGCAATTCGTTGTCACCTCTGTTACAGTCATATCATACTTGTGCTTTGGTTTTGGGTACAGGTGGTGCATCGAAGGCTGTTTGTGCCGCTTTGCAAGATATGGGTTTGACGGTGAGGCTTGTGTCGCGTACGCCACAAGAGGGGCAGTTGGGGTATGATGCTCTTACTGCGCAAGTGATGGCCGAGCATACCGTTGTTGTTAATACAACCCCGTTGGGTATGTATCCGCACATCGATAGTTGTGCTCCTATTCCCTACGATATGCTTACGCATCGACATTTGTGTTATGATGTGGTATATAATCCGGCTGAGACACTGTTTATGCGTCAGGCTGCAAGTCGTGGCGCAACGGTATGCAATGGATTGGATATGTTGTACGGTCAAGCCGATGCCGCATGGGAGATTTGGAATAAATAAGCAATGCAATAGAGATATGTTGGATTTTCGTCTAAAGGTGTTTTGTGCTGTTGCGAGGAATTTGAGTTTTACCAAGGCCTCGCAAGAGTTGCATATTACGCAACCTGCTATCAGTAAGCATATACAAGAGTTGGAGCAAGAATATGGTGTGTTGTTGTTCAATAGGCTTAATACCGGAATAGAACTTACCGATGCCGGAAAGATGTTTTTGTTGCATACCCAAAATATTCTTGAGCAGTACCGGTTGCTTGATTTTGAAATGAAGTTGTTCTCTCATCTGCAAGAGGGTGAATTGCGCATAGGTGCTACTGCCACAGTGGCTCAGTATATACTGCCGTCTTATTTGGCTTCTTTTGCCGAGAAATTCAAACAGGTGCAGTTGTCGCTTGTGCAAGATAGTGTACAAAATACAGAGGATGCTGTTGCGGATGGTCGTTTGGATATGGGGTTGGTAGAGTCTTCTTGTGGCAATCCCCATTTGCGATATATACCTTTCTTGCGCGATGAATTGGTGTTGGTTGCTCCGGCGACAGGTCGTTGGGCGTTGCTCGATGTTATAATGCCTGCCGATTTGATCTCTTTGCCATTGGTTGTAGGAAGAGAGGAGTTGGAAATCCTTGTTGGGCAACTTGTCGAGTATGGAGTGGAAAAATCTCGGCTTAAAGTCGCTATGCTGTTGGATGGCATAGAGGGTATAAAGCGTTATATAAAACAGGTCGATTGTGTGGCTTTGGTATCACGACAGGCAGTGTCGGATGAAATAAATTCGGGCGTACTGAAGGTGATAGATATTGAAGGTATTGCGATGAACCGAAATATCGTTTTTGTACGCCGTCATGGTGAGGTGGCGGAATTATCAAAGGATTTTATCGATTATATGCGTGAGTGGTATAAAGCCTCTATTTGATAGGGGGCTAACCGATATCTCGGATTGTTTAAAGCATAATTACGACAAGGCTTAGTACGGCTATCGTAATCCACAATGCTACGCCTTGAATGAGGGGTTTGATACCCACCGAACGAAGTGTTTCGAGCGACAATCCGCTACCAATAAGAAAGAGTGTCATGCACAAACCCTTCTTGGCAAACCATATGATACCCGATGTTATTTGTTGTGGTATGGTGAGATAGGTGTTGGCAATCATTGCCAATACAAAGAGTAGGATAAACCAGGGTATGCTTATTTTGCTGTTTTTCTCTCGGAATATGAGCGTTGTGATAAGAGCCAAAGGTATAATCCACAAGGCGCGAGTGCACTTGATGAGTGTTGCTATTTGTAATGCAATACCTTCGCTGTTGGGGAAATAAGTGCGGTCGTACGCTTCGCCGGCACCTACTACCGAGCTTGTGTCGTGAATGGCAATGGCTGCCCACTCGCCAAATTGTTCTTGTGTCATACCCAGCCAATGACCAATGGGAGGAAATATGAATAGTGCGATGGCATTGAGGATAAATACGGTGCCTATTGCTACCGATATTTGATTGTCGTTGGCTTTTACAACAGGTGCTACAGCTGCAATGGCACTTCCGCCACAAATGGCTGTGCCTGATGATATAAGATATGAAGTCTTGCCATCAACCTTTAAGAGTTTGCCCATAAAGAAACCTACAATCATAACAGCTGTAACAGAGATGATTGTAAACAACATACCCTCTTTGCCCGAAGCGAGTGAAGTATGAAGGTTCATACCAAATCCTAAACAGACAACAGCAACTTGCAGAAGGTATTTGGATGTCTTTTTGGCCATCTTAGCTAAGGGGTTGCCCAATATCAAGGCGTATGCCAATCCCATAAAGAGTGCTATAGCAGGTGTGATAAAAGGAAATAATGTGAGGTGCATACATACCAAGAATAATATCTTGTTGTATGGCTCTATAATTTTGCGTAGGGTTCCCATCGTACTTGTTTGCTGTTGTGATATATGCGTTTCGTTTTGGATAATTTGCAAAAAAAGCCTCTCAGTATTACTGAAAGGCTTTTCGCGGTGCGTACGGGACTCGAACCCGTGACCCCATGCGTGACAGGCATGTATTCTAACCGACTGAACTAACGCACCAATTTCAATTTTTATTACATAGCTCTTTTGCTTTGCGGTTGCAAAGGTAGTGGTTATTGCTGAATTGTGCAAATATTTTTCGAATTTTTTTATGATATAATTTTGTTGTGTGGTTTATTTGGTTTGTAATCAGTAGATTATATCTTGTATTTTTATCGTTTTTTTTTATTATTGTTATTCTTTTGGTATTATTATTGGTGTAATTTGCATTCTTTTTATTAAATTTGTAACCTATTATGCCTGTGATGAAAAATATAGTATTCGTAGTTCTCCTATTGCTCTCTGCAATGCAGATTCAAGCACAAGATGCAACACCCGATTTTGTTGCACCTCTGGGCATTGACCTCTTGTTGAGTGCCAACTTTGGAGAGTTGCGTTCCAATCATTTTCATTCGGGCGTAGATTTCAAGACGCAAGGCCGCACCGGCCTCAAGGTATATGCAGCCGATGAAGGATATGTATCGCGCCTTGCCGTATCGCCATGGGGATATGGCAAGGCTATATATATCGACCATCCTTCGGGATATACAACAGTATATGCACACCTCGATAAATTTGTGGGGGCTATTGCCGATACGATTATGCGCATGCAGTATGAGCGTGAAAGTTTTGCCATCGATACGCTGTTGCAACCCGGTATGCTGCCGGTTACGAGGGGAATGCACATTGCCAATAGTGGCAATAGTGGCTCTTCAGGCGGTCCGCACTTACATTTCGAGGTTCGTCACACCGATTCAGAGTCGCCCCTCGATCCGCTACGTTGGTATCGTAAATGGGTAAAAGATAATGTCGCACCCGAGCCTCGATTGGTGGCTCTATATAGGCATAATGCTGTTGAAAATGGGTTGGCCGTACCCAAGCGTGTGATGCACCCCGAACAGACAAAGCCGGGCAGCTATAAATGTACCAAGCCTTTTGAGGCGTGGGGGCGTGTATCGCTCGGTATCAAAGCCTACGACCGTATGAACGCTACAAGCAATATTTATGGCGTACACAAGGTGTGTTGTTGGGTTGACGATATGTTGCTTTATGAGTCGGTTATCGATAGTATTACCTTTGCCGAAACTCGTTATATCAACTCTCTTATTGATTATCACGAGTTGCGAAGTAATAAAGGTTCTACCATTATGCGCACTGCTGTATTGCCCGGCAATAAGCTCTCCACTATCTATGGCGATACAATGGGCGATGGAACATTCGTTATTGATCAAGAACGTGCCTATCAATGTAGGTTTGAGTTGACCGATCTCTATGGCAATCGGTCTACGGTAGAGTTTGTCATTAATGGTAGGCCAACCGATGCCACGCCGGCTGCTGCCGAAGGTATATGCTTTGATCATCAATATGATAATGAATTTGCTACCGATGAAATGAATCTCTATGTGCCGGCAGGTGCGTTGTATGATAATCTATGGTTTGACTACAAGTCGCAACCAAATGAGCAAGGATATTCATCGATACATCACATCCACAATAGCAATGTGCCATTGCATAAGTGGTGTGAGTTGGCTTTGAAAATAACATGCGATACCCTTTCCGATGAGAAATATTATATAGAGTATAGTTCTAACGGAAAGACATCGCAGGTCATAGGTCATTATGATGCCGGATGGTACGAAGCTCGGGTGCGCAATATGGGTACATATAAAGTGGTGGCCGACCTTGTTGCGCCCAATATAACCGCTATCAATCCCGATAAGTGGAGAGCCAATGGTACCATCGCCTTTAAGATTACCGACAAGGGGAGTGGTATTGCCTCTTATAGAGCTGAGATCGATGGCGAGTTTTGCTTAATGGAGTATGATGCCAAACGATCAAGATTGTCGTGTAGAACAGCCGATTTGCCCTTTGATAAAGGAACTTATATACTCACATTGGTTGTTTCCGACTATTGTGGAAACACTCATTCGGTAGAGCATACAATAAAAATTTGATAATATAAAAAAGAAAAACACAGAAAGATTATGAAAAGAATTTCATCGATTTTAGCCGCCGCCCTTTTGGCACCCGTTGCGGCAATGGCGTGTACCGGTCTTATTGCCGGTCGCAATGCTACTGTAGATGGTAGTGTAATGATTACTTATTCGGCCGACTCTCATGGCCTTTATGGTTCGCTCACTTCGGCTCCTGCTGCCGATTGGGCCGAAGGTGATGTACGTGAAATAGTAGATTGGGACTCAGGTAAGCCTCTGGGTGCAATACCTCAAGTACCTCACACATATGCAGTGATAGGTAATATGAATGAGTATGCATTGGCCATTACCGAATCTACTTGGGGAGGTCGTCCCGAATTGGTAGATACTACAGGTATTATCGATTATGGTACACTCATTCAATTAGGTCTTGAGCGTGCCCGTACAGCGCGTGAGGCCATCAAAGTGATGACCGATCTTGTGGCTGAATATGGTTATTACAGTAGTGGTGAGTCATTCTCTATAGCCGATAAAAACGAGGCTTGGGTACTTGAACTGATAGGTAAAGGTCCCGGTCGCAAAGGTGCTGTATGGGTAGCTATTCGCATTCCCGATGATTGTATTTCGGGCCATGCCAACCAAGCTCGTATCCACAAATTTCCCCTCAATGACAAAGAGAACTGTATCTATTCGCCCGATGTAATCTCATTTGCTCGTGAAATGGGTTATTATAAAGGTAGCGACAAGAACTTCAGTTTCTCATCGGCCTATGCACCCCTCGACTATGGTGCATTGCGTGGTTGCGATGCTCGCGTATGGAGCTTCTTCAACCGCTTCAATAGCAAGATGGGTAAGTATCTCAAATATCTTGAGAATGAAGGCGGTGAGGTGATGCCTCTCTATGTACGTCCCGATCGCAAACTCACACTCGATGATATGAAAGATGCGATGCGCGATCATTTCGATGGCACACCCTATGATATGCACACCGATGTAGGTGGTGGTCCGTTCGGTTCGCCCTATCGTTTCCGTCCTATGTATTTCGAGGTCGATGGCAAACAATATCTCAACGAGCGTGCTATTGCCACTCAACAAACAGCCTTTACATTGGTAGCTCAAATACGTCCCAATCTTCCTGAGGCCATCAGTGGTATTTTGTGGTTTGGTGTAGATGATGCCAACACAGCCGTATATGTACCTATGTATTGCAGCATCAATAGCGTTCCCAACTGCTTCAGCCCCGACAATGGCGATATGTACAACTTCTCTTGGACATCGGCTTTCTGGGTACACAACTGGGTAGCCAATATGGCATA
>JAFZDG010000189.1 GCA_017561285.1 Bacteroidaceae bacterium | reverse complement strand
ATACCGCCGGCCAGGGCAAATGTGCCGTAGCATAAGATGTCGTTGGGATAGAAGTGAAGCAAGATGGCATTGATGATGCATATGAGGTATATGGCCCATGCGTTGAGGTGTGGTTTGGCACGTCCCAACAGCGGTAGTAGCATTGCAATGACAAGATATGTGGGTATGAACCACAAGTGGTTGAACTCGAATAGCTTGCCCGAGAAGATGTTGTAATAGCCGTTGGCGATGAATGCTTGGCCAAACTGCATTGGGCTATGGCCTTTTATGAGGCAAAGGTATATAAAATAGGCCATTGTTGTGAGTGCAACCAAGATGTAGTAGGGGAAGACAATGCGTTTGGTTCTGCGCCACAGGTATTGCGGATATGACTTGGGCGATGCTAAGGAGAATGAAGCGCCGGCAATATAGAAAACGATGGGCATTGTGATGAGTAGCAGGCTTGTGAATACCGCATCGAAATGTTGTACCCCGTAGAAGTTGTGCAGGATGCAGGTAATGTATATCATAGAGCAACCTCGATAGATGTCGAGGTTGTTATCGCGTGTGCGTGTGCTATGAGGCTTTTTCTTAGTGTCCATAGGAGTAATGTGTGTGGCTGCTATAGGCTTATGGCTGCGTGGGAAGTCTGCGAGGCGTTGCGCCTTGTGTCGCTTGGCATAACAATGCCGTGAGTTGAGGCGTTGTTCCGCAACAACCTCCTACGATATTGACCAACCCTTCGTCGATAAAGGATTTCATGCTATCGGCAGTATTTGCGTCGGTTGTATGGTATACACCCGAGCTGTCCGGTATACCGGCACCGGGATGAACGCTGATGTAGTAAGGAGATATGCGTGACAAGGTGCGCAGTTGGGGTAGCAGTGTAGCTGCTCCGTATGAGCAATTGATACCTACCGATAGGATAGGCGCCCGGCTCACTGCCGTTACAAAGGCGTCGAGCGTGTGCCCCGATAGCATTGTACCTTCCGGCGTGGTTGTAATAGATAGCATAATAGGTATAGTGCGTTGTGTGCGCTTCATGGCACACTCGACGGCATATAGGGCGGCTTGTGCAGTCGTTAGGTTGCATATCGTCTCTACAAGAAGTAGGTCTACGCCTCCGGCAATGAGCGCCTCCATTTGTGTGGTGTAGGCGTCGGCCAATAAGGCAAATGTTTTGTCAGCATCCGCCTCTGAAGTACTGCAATTAATTGCCGTTGGTCCTACCGAGCCCGCTACCCATCGTTGCTTGTCGGGGTTGTGTGTTGTGTTCTTGTCGGCAAGCTGTCGTGCCAATGTGGCGGCCGAGATGTTTATCTCACTCACATGTTCTTGCAGGTTGTATGGTGCCAGCGATAGGGCGTTGGCGTTGAACGTGTTGGTGGTAATGATGTCGGCTCCGGCATCGAGGTAAGCGCAATGTATCTCGTTGATAATGTGTGGCGCTGTTATGTTGAGTATATCGTAACAACCAAGCAATTGGGTATTGTGCCGTACAAAGTATGCACCACGAAAGGTAGCTTCGTCGGGCGCATAACGCTGTATCATTGTGCCCATAGCACCATCAAGCACCAATATCCGTTTGCCGAGTATGTTGCCAATATCACTCATCGCTATTCATTTTATTGCCATGTGGGGTAGGACGTTGCACCACCTTGTCGGGATTTTTGGCAATGAAGTCTTTCCAGCTCTTGGCACTGCTGCTTGCGCTGATGGGGCGAGAGGTCTCGTAGTAATGGCAGAGGGCAGCAGCCAATCCATCGGTAGCATCGAGCTGGGGTAGCATATTCTCTTGCGGTATGTTGAGCGTGCGACGCAGCATCTCGGCTACTTGCTCTTTCGATGCCTGACCATTGCCCGTAATAGCCATTTTGATTTTCAGCGGGGCATATTCGCAAATGGGAATGTCGCGCGAGAGAGCAGCAGCCATCGCCACCCCTTGCGCACGTCCCAATTTGAGCATCGATTGTACATTCTTGCCAAAGAAAGGAGCTTCTATCGCCATTTCGTCGGGCAAATATTGGGTTATGAGCCCTTGCACTCGTTCGTATATGCGTCTGAGGCGCAGGTAGTGGCTCTCAAAACGACTTAGTTCTATCACGCCCATTGTCACCAGTTGAGGTTTGTTGGCCACAATGCGCAGCACCCCATATCCCATGATGTGCGTGCCGGGATCAATGCCTATAATGATGCGTTCGGCCTTTGTGGGGCGATTGATAGAAACTTTTTCGGTCATTGTTTACAATTCTATTTGTTGCATAATGGTAGAGAAACCTACAACCCGTTGTTGAAATTTGCTTTCGAGTTGCTCAACGAGTTTTGCGCCGCATACTTCGTACCACGCCGATAGCGTATCGAGAGATGTTGTGGTAAATTGTACCGATATACTTATACCATCGTTCTCATCTTGGGCCATAATGCGAGCCATACGAGGTTCGGCAACACCTTTGTGCTGCATAGCCGAAGGAATGTATTGTGTGCGCATCCAAGCTACAAATTCATCGTAGCACGATTTTTCGCAATGAAAAGTAGTGTTATAAATGAGCATGAAATGTAATTTTAAGAAATTATGGTACAAATATAAAAAAAACTTCGCATATCTATTGCACGAAACAAAAAAAGGTTGTATCTTTGCATCGCAAAACAGAAAGGGGTATTAGCTCATCTGGCTAGAGCGCGACACTGGCAGTGTCGAGGTGAGCGGTTCGAGTCCGCTATACTCCACCAACAAACGACTGATAATCGAAAGATTGTCGGTCGTTTTTTCTTTATATACTGTTCGTCTGCGGGTATGATATTCTGAGTGGGTGAAAACAAAAAAAGCCGATAAGAAATCTTATCGGCTTTGTGACCCCGGAGAGGCTCGAACTCTCGACCCAATGATTAAGAGTCATTTGCTCTACCAACTGAGCTACGGAGTCATAGTGTTGCTTTTGTATTGCGGTTGCAAAGGTATGTCTTTTTTTTGAAAACTGCAATAGTTTGAGCAAAAAAATAAAAAATTATTTTTCGAAAACATATAGCTGCGATGGGTGATTGCGAGCTAATGTTATCAGTTGCACGTCTTTACCTACTCTAATGCCTTCGTTGTACAATCGTCCTTCGATGGTTTTGAATGCGAGTTGCGGGTGGTTGTTGTCGAGGCTTAGGTGGCATAGGAATATGTGTGTGAGTTCCGGGCGATAGGTTGTTGCCAGGAATTCGGCGGTTTCGGCATTATCCATATGCCCGCGAGGTGCTACGATGCGGCGTTTGAGGTGTAGTGGATATGGGCCGTTTTGTAGCATTGTAGCATCGTAGTTGGCTTCGATAACGAGGTAGTTGGCTTCCGATAGGTACTTGGCAGCGGTGGGCGTAATGTGTCCCATATCGGTGGCCAGAACAAAAGTGTGTTCGCCATAGCGAATGCGGTATCCAACGTTATCGCTACCGTCATGGGGTACTTCAAAGGCTGTTATTTCAAAGTCGCGTACCATAAAGGGCACTTCTTTGACAATTTCTCGGTGTGCGCTGTATATCTTTTCGTTCATACAGTAGTTGCGGTTCATACCGTTGAGAATGGCCATAGTGGTATATACGGGTATGCCCATTTTCTCGCCCAAGTGTCCTGCCGCTTTGATGTGGTCGGCATGGTCGTGTGTGATGCACAATGCCACAATGCGTTCGATGGGTATATGGTTGTCTTTGAGTGCTTTCTTGATGGTGCGAATGCCTATTCCTGCATCTATAAGGATGCCATATTCGTTGGTTCCTATGTAGCAACAGTTACCGCTGCTGCCACTTGCCAAGCTCATATATTGTAGTTGCATCATCTTTTGTTTTGTGTTTTGGAGTGCAAAGTTAGTGAAATAGTGCGATAGTTTTGTGCAGTTAGGCGTTCTTTTTTTGGGGGCGTTTGCGGCTAAATATTGATTTAAAAAGAGAGATGCAGCAAATGTGTTGCTGCATCTCTCGATGTATTTTGTTATTTGCGTTGATTATCAGCGTACTACTACTTTGGTAGCTTTGTCACCAACTTTCACGATGTATATGCCTTTGCCAGCAATTTTGATATCGCGACCTGCCGAACCTGTAGCTACGAGTTTGCCTGTTACGTTATATACGCTTACGGTCTCGTTGTTGCCGGTTGTTTTGATGTAGCCGTTGGCTGCATAAACGCGGTTGGCTGTGGCTTGTGTGTTGTTGAGTGCTGTTGTGTTTGTAATCTTTGTGGGGAAGATTTGTATAGTCTCTTTGTAGATGCTTACAAAACCCTCGACTGTGTAAGTATCGCTGCCAACTGCGGGGAGTTCAACATCGAAACGTTTGTATCCATCGATTGTGCCTGTAGCGTCGGTAAATTTCTTTTCGGCATCTACTACTACGTTTTTGATTCTTACATAGCAACTAACCATATCGGCAGTGATGTCTTCCACCATAACGGTTGTGGGTTGTACAGGTGTGCCGGGAGTTGCTTGACCGAATGTGGCTGCGAGGGGAGTCATTTGGTATGTGCCATTGTAGTAGCCTACGCTACCGCAAATGCCTTCCAAAACATCGCCATTGCTGTATGTGTTGTTGAGTGAGCCATATACTTGCATCGAAGTTGTGCCATCGGTGATATACATATAATTATTGTATTGATACATCACTGTTACGGGGCAACCGATGCGATATACATCGTTCTTGGCAGCACCTGTTGTGTTGGTGGCGAGGAAGGCAGCGATGTCGGCAACTTCGGGCATAGACTCGATCGTGTAAGTTGCCTCGCTGATGCTTGACACTTCGTTGTCTTTGATGGCAATGGCTTTGAGAGTAGCTGTCTCGCTAATAGTGATAGCTTGCTCATAGCGAGTTTTGCCTGCATCGGGGGTTGAGCCATCGAGCGTGTAGTAGATAGCAGCCCCTTCGGTAGAGCAAGTAATCTCTACTTCAACGGGCTCGTAGAAAGTACCGCCGTAGATAGAGAACGCGGGCTTGGCAACAGCAGGCGCAGTGCCGCTATAGGTAACATTGGCCGATTCGAAATGGATTTGGCCGGGTTTACCTGATTCGGTACCATAAGTGGCTGTTTCGCCAACTGTAAATCTTACTTCAGCGGCATCGCCTGTCCAGGTTATTGTTTGGTTTTCGGCGCTTGTTACCGATGTTCCTGTAGAGGGAATGGCATCGGTGAGGCGTTTAAGACCGTTGTTAGAGATGTTGAACACAATCTCGGTCATATTACCGGCCGAGCAAGAGAATGTGATAATGTTACCGGCATAACAACGAGCGGCCTTACCGGTGTCGTAATACTTGGGAGCGTTACTTGAGTTACTGCCTTGAGCGAACGTAATAGTTACGTTTTCGTCAACTACAATGGTAGTAAGATCGGCTGCATTTGCATAGCCCAAATCTGCCACTGTTACGGTTGCTTCTGTTGCATAACCGGTCATTGTCATAGCAACGAGGCACAGAAATGATAGTAAAAATTTCTTCATAAATAATTGATTTATAAGTTTATAATTGTTATTAATTTCTTTGTTGTTGGGTATAGTATATACTCAATGACAAAGTTAGTAAAAAAAACAATATATGGTGCGGATAGGGTGCAAAATTAAGATTAAAAATATTGAAGTCGGTTGATGTGTGTGTTTTTATAAGTGAGTCATCTATGACGTTTCATTCGCGTTTGTAAATATTTGATTGTCATTGTTTTGTGTTGGTGCTGTGAGGATATATTATATAATTGTGGTAGAAATAGTTGCAAATTGTAATGGTTTTACAATGAAAATATCTATCTTTGCACGCTCAAAAAATATAATATATTAAGATATAAGATGAAAAAAGCATTTGTATTTCCCGGTCAGGGTTCGCAATATATAGGTATGGGTAAGGATTTGTACGATAACTATCCTGTTGCTCGTGAGATGTTTGAAAAGGCTAACGAGATATTAGGCTTTCGCATTACCGATCTTATGTTTGCCGGAACAGAAGAGGATTTGAAGCAAACCAAAGTTACGCAACCGGCTGTGTTTTTGCACTCGGTTATCTTGGCTAAGACAATGGGTGAGGAGTTCTGCCCCGATATGGTAGCCGGACACTCATTGGGCGAGTTGTCGGCTCTTGTAGCTGTCGGCGCTATGTCGTTTGAAGATGGATTGCGTCTTGTGTCGGCTCGCGCTATGGCAATGCAGAAGGCTTGCGAGGTGCAACCTTCGACTATGGCAGCTATCATCGGTTTGCCCGATGAAACGATAGAGCAGATATGTGCCGAAGTAACGGAGGGTGTTGTAGTTGCAGCCAACTATAACAATCCCGGTCAGTTGGTTATTTCGGGTAGTGTTGAGGGTGTTGATGCCGCCTGTGAGAAGTTGTCGGCTGCCGGTGCAAAACGTGCAATGAAACTCAAGGTAGGTGGTGCATTCCACTCGCCTTTGATGGAACCCGCTCGTGCCGAGTTGGCTGAGGCTATTGCTGCTACTCCCTTTAGCGCGCCTATGTGTCCTGTGTATCAAAATGTTGACGCACGTGCGCATACTGATGCCGAGGAAATTAAGCAAAATCTTATTGCGCAACTTACTGCAGCCGTACGCTGGAGCTATTCGGTAGATAATATGATAGCCGATGGTGCTACAGAGTTTACCGAAGTGGGTCCCGGCAAAGCGTTGCAAGGTATGATAAAGAAGATAAATGGTGAAGTGACCGTTGCCGGTCGTCAATAACCAACGGTATATACTGATATAAGTAACAACAGCCGCCTTGCAGGGCGGCTGTTGTTGTATGCAATATGTTCGTTGTAGGAGTGGCGTGAAAGTGGGTATGCTATCTCAATGCAGTAGAATGGCGAGGGTGTCTCAAAACGAGGCATCCTCTTTTCGTATATTCGAGAGAATTTGATTTTGGTCAAGCTTCCATTTTTTTTGTTTATTGCAAAATGTTTGGTTCTCTGGAGGCAAAAATCGAAAAAACAGGTAAAAACGGCCATT
>JAFZDG010000188.1 GCA_017561285.1 Bacteroidaceae bacterium | reverse complement strand
CGGAATAGTCGTTTGCGTAGATTTTATATCTTCCTGTTGGTAAGCAATTTCCATACCATTCACACCGCTCACCTCTACATTTTCGCGAATAACAAAATCGGGGCTAAGATAGAGTGTAATACCAACAATCAGTCCAAGACCGACCTGACCAATAATCTTGAACTTACCATGCATACCCTCTTTATCCTTTTTTACCACTTTTATATAGTCATCGGCAAAGCCCAACAATCCCAACCATACGGTCGTAATGAGCATCAATATCATATAAAGGCTATCGAGACGGCCCACCAAAAGACATGGCACCAAAATAGCGATGATAATAATAATACCACCCATCGTGGGAGTACCTTTCTTGGAGTTTTCGCCTTCCAAGCCAAGACTGCGCACCAACTCTCCCATTTGTTTTACTTTGAGATAGTCTATAATGCGCTTACCTATAATGGTGGCAATAAAAAGCGATAATATGAGTGCCATACCGGCGCGAAACGATATATAGCTCCACAATCCCACACCGGGCATCTGTATATTTAAGTCATGGAAGAAATGATATAGCATAGTGATGTTGTTTTATCAAATATTATTCTGCAAAAATTTTCTCTACCTCTTCACGATCATCAAAGTGATGTTTTACACCTTCTATCTCTTGATAATCTTCATGCCCCTTACCGGCTATCAATATAACATCGCCGGCTTGCGCCAAGCGTATGGCTGTGCGTATGGCCTGACGGCGGTCGGTAATGGCGAGCGTATGCTTCATAGCCTCAGCATCAAGACCGGCCTGCATATCGGCAAGAATATCATCGGGATTCTCAAAACGAGGATTATCGGATGTGAGTACCAGCTCATCGCTCAATCGGGCAGCCTCTTGCGCCATAATGGGGCGTTTACCCTTATCTCTATTACCACCCGCACCCACAACAGTAATGATGCGACCACCTTTACCCAATACATCGCGCAAAGTAGATAACACATTGGTCAGTGCATCGGGGGTATGTGCATAATCGACTACCGCCACATAACCTCGGGGCGAATATACCGTTTGGAAACGACCGGCAACCGGTATGAGCATACTCATATTTATCAACGTCTGCTCCTTATCTTGTCCCAACAAGCAAGTTGCGGCATAGACTGCCAACAAATTATAGACATTAAATCGTCCCACAAAGTGGGTTTCCACCTCTCGGCCATCAAAGGCCACCAACGTACCATCCAATCGGCTTTCGATCGTGCGAGCCTTAAAGTCGGCCATTGCACGCAACGAGTAGGTATATTTGCGAGCCTTACAATTTTGCAACATCACCTCTCCCACCTTATCATCAATATTGGTAAGAGCAAAAGCATCGGCAGGCAGTGCATCGAAAAACATCTTTTTGGCTTGCAAATAGGCATCGACTGTCTTATGATAATCCATATGATCGCGTGTGAGATTGCTGAAAATACCACCTACAAATCTCAATCCGGCTATGCGATGTTGATGTGCCGAGTGCGAACTTACCTCCATAAAGGCGTACTTACATCCGGCATCGACCATACGGCGCAACAAAGCATTGAGCGATATGGGATCGGGAGTGGTATGTGTTGCATGTACGGCCTCATCATCGATATAGTTACATACGGTCGATAGCAAACCTACTTTGTTGCCAAACATACGGAACATCTCATACAACAATGTAGCTGTAGTTGTCTTGCCGTTTGTACCGGTTACCCCCACAAGCGACAATTCGTGCGAAGGATTACCATACCATTGCGATGCCAATCGGCCCAAAGCCTCAGCACTGTTGGCTACTTGCACATACGCCACATCGGCACTACATTGCGCAGGAATCTCTTCACATACCACAACCGTAGCACCTTGTTCTACGGCTTTCTCTATATATTGATGACCATCTACTTGCGAGCCTCTTACTGCCACAAACAGATAGTTTTCACGAACCTTACGTGAGTCGGCCTCTATGCCTACAACCTCCACCGGCAGTACGCCTTGCGATTGTATTACTTTTATGGCCGATAGCAATTCTTTTGTTTTCATCATTTATTATTTCAATGTAAGTTTCATATTCATACCCTTCTGCAATGGAATACCGGCTTTGATAGATTGTTTGACAACACGTCCCATGCCCTCCATTTCTACAACAAATCCCAGCTGCTCCAACTCATACAATGCATCTTGCGCCGTATAACCTATTACCGAAGGTACAACAGCCTCGTGTGATGTTACAGTTTGAATGGCAGCACTATCTTCCGAATGCACCGCAGTCGTATCGGGTTGAGGATACTGATTCAAGAAGTTATATATATATTCATCTGAGTCATCTTGCAATATGTTGCGAGGAGGATTGGTATGCTCCTCATTTTGGCTATACTCCACATCGCAATTGAGCAGATTGCGACTATACATCTCCTCGGCAATAGCACGAAATACACCACCAGCTACGCCTCCGGCCCAAGCTCCATTCTTACGAGGTTGATCAATAACCACAATACAGGAATACTGAGGGTTGTCATACGGGAAAAATCCGGCAAAAGCCAATCGCCACATACCTTCGATGTAGCCCGACTCATATTTCACAATATCTTTTTTCAAGACGGTACCATCTTCCGATATGCTTCCTTTGGGCTTGATAATTTTTGTACGCTCCCAACGAGCCTTAGCCGTACCGGTTTTTCCTGCAATCTCTACACGACCATTTTTAATAGCCTTCGCAGCAGTACCTGCAGGATCATAAACCACTCCATGCAACATCTCTTTGAGTTGTTGTGCATGCTCGGGCGTACACAAATGCTCATTAAGACACACAGGAGGAGAGATAGAATCCGGCTCACCGTCCCGTAGATACCCCTTGATAATAGAGGGTTGCATCAATCGGCCATTATTGGCAATAGCATTATACACCGAGAGGGTAGATATGGGTGCCAGACTGAAATTATATCCGAATATCATTTGAGCAAAAGAAAAATACTCCCACTGTTGCTTAAACGCAAATTCCTTTATCACAGGCTTTTCTGCTCCGGGTAAGGGCAAATCGGCGGTCTGCATAATTCCGGTTTTCTTGATATCTCGTATATATTCATTATATCTGCCTCGATATATATCTCCCACGAGTTTACAAATACCTCGGTTATCGGACATAACAATTACTTTTTCGGGAGTAAGACGTTCCCTGTAATAACTGATACTCTTATAACCTCTCGTTTCGGGAATAGCACCTTCCGAATTAAATTCTCGATGAGGATCAATATGACCATTCTCCATAGCCATCAACATCGAGAATGCTTTTACAACCGAACCGGGTTCTATAGCCGTAATAGCATAATTGCGACGTGTCTTGAAGGTATATTTTCCATTTTTGGTCTTCTCTACGTTAGCCATAGCTCGTATCTCACCGGTGGCTACGTCCATAATGATAGCAGTACCATATTCGGCTCTTTGAGCCTTCATCATATCCATAAGATTGCGTTGTGCAATCTCTTGCATAGTCATATCGAGGGTAGTGACTACATCATAACCCTTTTTGGGTGCTATCACTTCGTATGTACCAATACCCCAGTGTTTTTGTCGGCGCTCTCCTTTACCATGTTCACCAAAGAGCAAAGTATCCAACTTCAACTCCAAGCCCGACAAGCCATGCCACTCATGGCGCTTATAGGTTGGGTTTTGCTTGAGCATATCTTCTGTTGCTATCGATGCTCGTCCCAACACAACCGATGTAAGCGAATCATAGGGATAAAATCGCTTATACGATCTACGGGGTACAATACCCGTAAATTTACCTCTTCGGCAATTCGCTACGACCGAAAACTCCATCAAATTCTGCAACTGCTCGCTCGATATATCCACTGCCACGATACAGTTATTGGATTTCTGGTCACGCTTTTTGCTGATATAGCTATAGTACTCGGCTTTGGTTTTTACAGGAAACGCCTCGGCCAAGTAATTACACAAAGAGTCCAACTTCAATGTATCGGGCAAGTTACTACCTTTGGGATGAACAATATCCTGATATATCAGTTTGTCGATATTGGGTGTACCAAATTCGATATACACCGTATAGAGAGGAACTGTCTCGGCCAAAGGTGTACCATCGTGTGCCAATATATTACCTCGAGGCGGCTCTATATTGACCAACGAATCAAGTCGCCACATACCCTCGGCCTTTTCATTCCATTCGGCTGCATCTACAATGCTTATCTTGATGGTCGATAAAACGATAAGCGTTGCTATAAACAACGTTGCCGACACGACAATCCAATAGGGACTGTTTATTTTTTTGCCCTCTTTCTTCTTATTTTTCATAAGACTCCTCCTCCACGACATTGGGCACAACAATCAGGACTTTAGGTTCGGGCGAATGCTCCAAAGGAATATTATGACGCTCTACGGCTTCCGATATTTCATGCAGACGTAGATTTTCATCTCGCTCATACTCCAACAAAACACGCACACTACAACGATCCTCCAACTCCCTTTCCAAGAGTTTTATTTGATTCTGCTGCAACATATACATATTGCGGTGAGCAATCGATGCCACAAACAGCGTGACAAGCGTAAGCAGAACACCCCAATACGCAGCAAAGATCTCGCGAGGGAAAAATTTTCCGTTGAGTACCAAGCCTATAAATCTTGCCACTCTCTCGCGCCTACTTTGTTGTTGGGTTGTCCCTTCGGTTTGTTTCTCTTTGTCCGGATTCGTTTTCATCTTATTACCTTTTCTCTGCAATACGCAATTTGGCACTTCGGGCTCGAGGATTACGCTCCACCT
>JAFZDG010000187.1 GCA_017561285.1 Bacteroidaceae bacterium | reverse complement strand
GTTCATATGCTTTAAGTATGCTTTGGTAAAGAAGGTTGCCTTGTAAGGCGTATCCCTGAGCCGTATAGTGTATGTGGTCTTTTTTCATTCCTTTCTCTTCGATCCATCTTTCGCACGAGCCTTTGCCGCCGCCAATGGTGTACCAATCCCATACGGCTATATTGTTTTGAGCGCCATATTGCTTTATGGTCTCTACCACAGTGGCGAGATGGGTGTTCTCGGTATAATATGTACTGCGTTTACCGTTTTTGCGGCGGCGCTTGCGCAGCTTGTTATCGGCCGGAGTTGTGAGTAGAATAATCGCTTCGGGGTTTTCTTGTCGTATGTCGGTAACAAGAGCATCTATTTGTTGGTATAATGTTTCACTCGAGGTCTTTGATGATACCGATTCGTTAGTGCCCATTGAGACAATGACTAATTGCGGATTGAGTAGAGACAACTTTATGCCATAGTTTTCTACCCTGTTGTAGCACTCGTAAGTAGCACTGTTATTGCCTATGGCGTGTAGCAGGATGCCATTGTTCCCATTTTCGAGTGATGCACCGTATATCGAGGCATACTCTTTTCCGTATGAAACTTTACCTTGCAGGTGTATGTGGTGTGTTGTATCGCTCCATGTATAATATGTTTCGCCCGGATGTATAGAGAAGGTGTTAAGTCCATCGGGCGTATGGGTGGGCATCAGAGGGGGAAATTTGTCGGACGGGGAGTGAAAGAGTCGTAGGGTGTTGAAACCTATTTTCTCACCATATCGGCTCAGTGTCTCAATAGAAATGTCAATGGCATTGCTTGTGGGTGTGATAGATATACCACTGAGTCCGACACTGCTGCTGAATTTCTTGCCAATAATACATCGTTTATGTGTCCATTTATTGGTTGAGGTTATTTTGTAGTCGGCCGGTTCGTTGGTTTTGCAAATGCGTAGTGGGGCTATCAAGCCACGACCGGCATTGCCCCATCGCTCTTGTAAGGCCAACCGTAGCGCTTCGCTGAAATATCCGGCTTGTACGTGAGAGTCGCCCAAGTGTACGATGGATATGATGTTAGGTTCGTTGTGTGCGGTATCTTGCAATTGCGCCATTCGGTCGAAGATGGGAGACCAATCGGCGTTGTTAAATATGATGGTGTCGGCTTCCCAATTGACGCAGGTGATAGAATCGACTTCGACAACCTGAGCCTTCAGTGCTATGCCGCAAAACCATACTATGAGTAATGCGATAACTCTATTCATATACCTCATAATGAAGAGTCTTGTGGGTGAATGGTGGATTGGGGCTTTTGATAGTTGTCGATGGCATATTGAATAGCCTTGACAAACTCATTGGCGAGAGGTGCTCCACCGGTGTGATTGATGTGTGTATAGTCTTTGTTGGCCCACTTGTTTGTGACAAAAGTACCCATACCACCCAATTGTTGCATTGCTTCGCAGCTGTCCCAAAACAGACATTGCGACTCAATAGCGGCATTTCGTTGGGCTTTGCGCATAGCATATACTTCGGGGAGTGTGGTTATTTCGTTGTCAATGTTTTGGCAACGGTCGCCTATGCCCATAATGAGTATATCGGTGTGAGGAAATGCTTGTCGTAGGTGTGCGATGGCTCGTGTGAGTTGTCGGGTATAGGCCGTATAGTCGGTGATGCCTATGGTCATACGATTGAGTCCGTATTGTAATACTATGAGGTCGTAGGGAATATTCCGGTCGAGTTGCTGCATACGATCGATGGGTAGGGTGTGCAGGGTTGTTCCGCTGTAGCCCCGTATGGAGATATTATCGACAGCAATGCCGGAGTTTCCATCGAGCCAAGTGCCCCAAAAGAGTACATCGCTATCGCTGCAGCGTACCTCGATGATTGATGTAGGCTCATTTATGGTGATAAATTGAGCTATAGCACTGCCGGCAACATTATAAATGTGAGAGGTTGAGTCGGTTTTTATCTCTATTGCGGCAGAGTCTTGAGCGATAAATCCTATTGTCGATACCTCCCAGCGGTCTAAATGATTGAGCTTGTTTACGCCTTTGAGGCGGGTATATGCCTCGCCGTTGGCTGTGTGGTATTGTAGAGTCAAGGTTATGGGATCGAGTTCCAAATCGGGGGTGGCTATATGGGTTGTTTCCCAGCCTTTGTCGCTCTGAGTTATAGATCGGCGGAATCCCGGAAAATCACTGTGCATAGCCATATATCCAACACCGCATCCGCCCAGCATATCTTGTAGTAAAAGTCTGATATTCTGTGTTAAAATATCGGCTTCGATAAAAGAGTCGCCCAAGAAGGCTATGCGTACCGGGCGGTGTATGCTATTGCGATTTTCTATTGCCGCGAGTAGGTTATCGAGTCCTTTTTGTTCGGTCGAGTAGTCTTCTATGAGCGTTATATCACCGGCTTTACGTTTGACATTGGCAATATCGATTTGTGGAATTATTGTTGTGTCGGGTTCTACTGTATCAGACGAGTTTGAGTCGGTTTCGTTCGTTACAATCGTGTCGGATGGCTGTATGACCTCTTCTGTGTAGTTGTTCTTTATATTCTTTGTGCGCAGGTCGCTGAATATATCTATCTGTCGGGTGGTAAAGTTAATTTCGATAGGGGGTATAAGCGATAGGATGACCAATAAAGCAATGGTCAATATCACGAGCCATACAACCTGTGTAAGGTAGTTCTTATTCATATTTCCTTTTTTGTTTTTAGGCGGGCAAAAGTAATAAAAATGAGTGAAATAATATAAAAATAGAGTTCTTAAATCGTGGTGTATAAGATTTATTTGTAAATTAGTACCCTGTAATCTTATCGCGTTGTAAAATGTTATTGTCTCTGCACATATCGGTATGGTTTGTGAATGTGGCGTATATAGTATATGGGCTGCTCATACTGAGTAGTATATTTGTCGTCATATCGGAGAATCGCAATGCTTCAAAAAGTCTTGCATGGATACTTGCTCTTATTTTCCTGCCGGTGATAGGGCTTGTTCTATACTTGCTTTTTGGGCAAAGTTTGCGACAAGAAACGTTGCTGTCGCAGACCAATCGCGAGAAACTTTTCAATAGCAATAAGTTACCCGATGTAGATATAGAGGCCTTGTCGTTGAGCGAAAATAACAAGCAACTTATAAAAATGTGCAATCGGTTGGATGCTACGCGCTTCTATCCCGGTAATGAGGTGCATATGTATGTGCGCGGTGGCGACAAATTTGAAGATATGCTCAATGACATCAATAACGCAAAGGAGTTTGTTCATATACAATATTTTATATTTCGAGACGATGTGCTGGGACGGCGCGTGCGTGATGCGCTTGTGGCTGCGGTAGATCGAGGTGTTGAGGTGCGACTGCTCTATGACGATATGGGTAGTATGACGGTCAACAGGCGATTCTTCAAGAATATGGAGTTGCGAGGAGTAGAAGTGCGAGCTTTTATGCGCATATTCCAAATCAGGCCCTCGTGGCGGCTCAATTATCGCAATCACCGCAAAATTGTGGTGATAGATGGTGTTGTAGGCTATATTGGTGGTATGAATATAGCCGATAGATATGTAAATGGAGATAAAGACTTGAGTTGGCGCGATACCCATATGCGCATAGTTGGCCCGGCAGTGCATGGCTTGCAAATGTCGTTTTCGGTAGATTGGTGCTATGAGAGTAAAAACGTGTTGTCGGACGAAAAGTATTTCCCGCAATTGCCGCCGGTGGGCGATAAGGGCGTGCAGATTATTCTGTCGGGGCCTGTCGGCCCTTGGAATACCATCGCTATGATGTGTGAGAAAATTGTATCGATGGCGCATAAATATGTTTATATACAGACTCCCTATTTCCTGCCTACCGACTCGTTGGTATATGCCTTGCAAGTGGCGGCTCTTTCGGGTGTCGAGGTGTGTATTATGATGCCTGTTCGCACCGATTGGGTGGTAATGAAATGGGGCTCTTTTTCTTATATAACGCAGATGCTCAATGCCGGAGTGAAAATCTATCTTTATCAGCCCGGTATGCTCCATGCCAAGACGATTGTTGCCGATGATGAGCTGGTCTCGATAGGTTCGGCGAACTTCGATTTTCGCAGTTTTGAGCATAATTTTGAAACCAACGCGCTTGTATATGGCGAGGCGTTGGCACTGCGTGTCAAAGAGGATTTTATGAGCGATGTGCAGCATTGTGTATTGGTGGATAGTCTTGAGGAGTGGCGCGCCCGTCCTTTTGTGCAAAAGGTGTGTGAATCGGTGGTGCGATTGGTAAGTCCTGTCTTATAATGGAATGATGCTATTGTCAACCCGCGATATTCGTGTCGTTGTGCAGAATATTTGGGGTGTGTATTTGGCTTGTCGTGCGATATTTACTAATTTTGCAGACTATTTTAAAATAGCATTATGAACGCATATCAAACACATACTCTTGCCAATGGATTGCAAATAATACATTATCCGCATAAGGGTAATGTGTCGTATTGTGGCTTTGTGGTAGATGCCGGTACGCGTGATGAGGCTGCCGATGAATATGGATTGGCTCACTTGGTAGAACATACAATCTTTAAGGGAACCGGTCATCGCAAGGCCTATCATATACGCAACCGAATGGAGTCGGTAGGTGGCGAGTTGAATGCCTTTACCTCGAAAGAGGAAACCGTTATCTACAGCATATACCCTTCGATGTATCAAGCTCGTGCAATGGAGTTGTTGGGCGATTTGCTTGCCAATGCATCATTCCCTCAAGCCGAATTTGAAAAGGAACGCGAGGTGGTGATAGAGGAGATAGAGATGTATCGCGACACCCCATCGGAGCTGATATATGATGAGTTTGAGAATCGGCTGTTTGCCGGCCATGCGCTGGGACACAATATATTGGGTACGCCCGAAGAGTTGGTGCAGATAACCTCCGATAAAGCAAAATCATTTTTAAAGAGGTTTTATATACCCCGTCGTATGGTGTTTTTCTCGTTGAGTGATATGCCGTTTGACCGAGTGGTGCGCTATGCCGAGCGATACTTTGGCGGTCTGACAGATAGTGGCGTGGAGCGTTGCAGAACTGCACCACAACCGATAACACCCTTTGTGGAACGCATCTCTTGTGATACACACCAGGCGCATATTGTGTGGGGCCGCCGTACATATAGCTTGTACGATAATCTGCGACTGCCTATGTTGTTGATGAATAATATACTGGGTGGCCCTTGTCTCAATAGCCTGCTCAATGTGGCATTGCGAGAGCAGCGCGGTTATGTCTATACAGTAGAGTCGGCTGTGACAAACTATACCGATACGGGTATCTTTTCGGTCTATTTCGGTACCGATGTGCGCCATGTCGAAAAGTGTATGCAGCGAGTGCGTAGGGTACTCGAAGATGTCAAATGCAACTACCTCACCGATGCACGCCTTAAGGCTGCTAAAAAACAGTATATGGGACAGTTGCAAGTTGCCGAAGATAATAACGAAGGATTGTCGCTGGCTATCGGCAAAGGCTTCTTGCGTCATGGAGGTATCCTTTCGGCCGAGGAGCAGAAGAGGCGCATAGAGTCCATATCGATAGAGTCTATGCGACAAGTTGCCTATGAGATGTTGGATGTAGATAGTTGGTCGATGTTGGTTTTTGAACCCTAAAATCAAAGAATTAAATATGAAAATTGGAACAGTAGATTTGGGAGAACAACCGGTGTTGCTTGCGCCGATGGAAGATGTTACCGATGCCTCATTCCGCCTTTTGTGCAAGGAGTTTGGTGCCGATATGGTCTATACCGAGTTTGTCAGTGCCGATGCGCTGGTGCGCAGTATTGAGGCAACTCGCCGCAAGTTGCATATATGCGATGAAGAGCGTCCTGTGGTGATACAAATCTATGGCAGATATATAGAATCTATGGTCGAGGCAGCCCGCTTGTGCGAGGAGGCCCGTCCTGATATTATCGATATAAACTTTGGTTGTCCGGTGAAAAAAGTAGCCGGAAAGGGTGCCGGAGCCGGAATGTTGCGCGATGTGCCCAAAATGCTTGAAATAACCCGGGCTGTGGTCAATGCCGTTAAAACTCCTGTTACCGTAAAAACCCGTTTGGGGTGGGATTGTGAGTCGAAGATAATAGTAGAGTTGGCCGAGCAGTTGCAGGATTGTGGTATTGCGGCACTTGCTATTCATGGTCGCACTCGAAGTCAGATGTACACAGGTGAGGCCGATTGGACATTGATAGGCGAGGTAAAAAATAATCCTCGTATGCACATACCTATTATTGGTAATGGCGATGTCACTACCCCTCAGCGAGCCAAAGAGTGTTTCGAGCGCTATGGTGTAGATGCTATTATGGTGGGACGTGGCTCGATAGGTGCGCCCTGGATTTTTAAAGAAATCAAGCACTACTTGCAAACGGGCGAGTTGATGGAACCCCTCACTGTTGCCGAGTGTATGAAT
>JAFZDG010000186.1 GCA_017561285.1 Bacteroidaceae bacterium | reverse complement strand
GCCATTCATCGTGAGTATGTGCGCATTTCGTTGGGCGGTCTTCACGATGAGGCCGAGATACGTGGTCACCGTCGCACCTATATAGGTGCTATGCCCGGCCGCATTATGCAAGCCATAACCAAAGCCAAGAAGAGCAATCCTGTTTTTGTACTCGATGAGATAGACAAAATTGGTGCCGACTTTAAGGGCGATCCCGCTTCGGCATTGCTTGAAGTACTCGATCCCGAGCAAAACTCGGCATTCCACGACAACTATGTAGATATAGACTATGATTTGTCAAATGTATTTTTCATTGCCACTGCCAATGATTTGAGTACTATATCACGACCTTTGCTCGACCGTATGGAGTTGATTGACATAAGCGGGTATATCCTCGAAGAGAAAATAGAGATAGCTCGCCGTCACCTCATACCCAAGCAAATGAAGGCTCATGGCTTGACAAAAGAGGATGTTGACCTTCCCAAGAAAACCATTTCGACTATCATCGATAAATATACTCGTGAGTCGGGTGTACGCTTGCTCGATAAGATGATTGCCAAAGTGATGCGCAAGATTGCAGTTAAGAAAGCCGAAGAGGCTGAGTATAACAAGAGTGTATCACTCGAAGATTTGCGTAACTACTTAGGTGTGCCCACCAACATTGCCGACCAATACGAGGGTAACGACTATGCCGGTGTGGTAACAGGATTGGCATGGACTGCCGTAGGTGGCGAGATTCTTTTCGTTGAGTCGAGCTTGAGTAAAGGTAAAGGCGAGAAACTCACCATTACCGGTAACTTGGGCGATGTAATGAAGGAGTCGGCTGTTATTGCTATGCAGTATATCAAAGCTCATGCCGATGTGTTGGGCATTCCCGAAGATGTGTTTGAGAAGTGGAACGTACACATTCATGTGCCCGAGGGTGCTATACCCAAAGACGGACCTTCGGCCGGTATTACAATGGCAACCTCTTTGGCATCGGTCTTTACCCAACGCAAGGTGCGTGCGCGTGTAGCTATGACCGGCGAGATAACTTTGCGTGGCAAAGTATTGCCTGTAGGTGGTATTAAAGAGAAAATATTGGCTGCCAAACGTTCGGGTATGAAAGAGATTATACTCTCGGAAGACAACCGTAAAGATATTGAAGAAATCAATGAGGTGTACCTCAAAGGGCTTACATTCCACTATGTCAAGACCATCAAAGATGTGTGGGATATAGCTCTTACCAATCAAAAGGTGTCGCAACCACTGAAGTTGAATTGATGAAGATATAGAAACAATAGAAACAGGTCATAATCGTAAGATTATGGCCTGTTTTGGTTCGATTCGTTTTGCGATAACATCGACTTCCATGCACTCACACCATTCTTGCGTAGTGATAGTAGCAGTGCATATACTATAGCGGTTACTACTTGTATGAAGCACATAAAGGAACCAGAGCTTGAACTAAATTCTACTCCTACATATATCGAATATATCAAACCAACAATCATCATAACAATTGCTCCACGAAGGCTATTGGCTATAAGAGGGGCCACGCTGGCTATTCTTAGTAATAAGAAAACTATATATCCTCCTTCTTTTCCACTGATGGCAACCATTATACCGCCCAACGATATTAAACAATCGGCTATGCAAATAATATTTATCAGTCCGTGTTTTTGTGTTACTTGGGGTGTCTCTATTTCTTCCTCTTGATGGGTATGGTGGTACTTAACTCGAGGTTCGGTCTGATTCTTCACTGTGTCAATCTCCAACATATTGGCAATTGTGTTTACCAACTCGTTGAATCGGGTGCGGAAATCGGGTATAGATTCTATCCAGTGGCGATTATTGAGCATAAGATAGAATTCGTCATAATCGCTGAGTTTGGTGTGATCGACTTTGTAAGGTATGATAGGCTTATGATTGCTGAAAGCAATATTTATTTCGCTTTCTACCCATGGCGATACTGCTGAAAACTCAGAGAATACCAAAACCGTAATTTTACACTCCTTAATAGCGCGTGTAATAACGGCCGCATATTTCTCTCCAACCGGTATATCACGAGGTGCTATCCAACATTTTATATTGTTTTCTTCCAAAACATGGCATATTGCATCGGCCACATTTTTTTGTTGGCTGGAGTAACTTATAAATACATCGTATGTTTTCATTATGCAATCTGTTGGGTTTATGTGTTGTAGCTGTTACATTATTCGCTTTTATGTGCTAAAAAATGTATATGTGTAACAAAGATAGTAATTTTATTCGTTTTTTTATTATTATATATTCAATTAAATTTATTTTGTCGAGTAATGAGGGTTTATGTATGGTATAATTTCGTTTAATGCATTACTTTCACTATCTTTGTAGAATATAGGATACGGTTCGGAAGAAAAGTTCAAGTAAACTTGCTTTTCTTCTCTCACCTTTCACTATATTTGCGAAAAACACCGAAGACCGATTGTGTTCGGTATAAAACTTTTTTGTGAAACCTTAAAAATATGATTAATCATGGAAACGAAAAATATTGTAGTTCTAGATGGATATACGCTTAATCCCGGCGATTTGTCATGGGATGCACTCAAGGCTCTTGGCAATTGTACAATCTACGATCGCACTGCTGCAAGTGATGTGGTAGAGCGATGTAAAGAGGCCGATTTAGTACTCACCAACAAGGTTGTCATTCGTGAGGCCGAGATGGCTCAGTTGCCTCGTTTGCGTTATATTGGCGTGTTGGCTACCGGATACAATGTTGTAGATACTGCCGCTGCTGCGGCTCGAGGTATTGTAGTGACCAATATTCCTGCTTATAGCACCGATTCGGTAGCACAAATGGTATTTGCTCATCTGCTTAATATTGTGAATGCTGTACAGATGCACACCGATAGCGTGCGTCGTGGAGAGTGGAGCAGTTGTGCCGACTTTAGCTATATGCTCTCTCCTCAAAATGAATTGGCCGGTAAGACATTGGGTATAATCGGATTGGGTAATATTGGTCGCCGAGTGGCCAAGATTGCCGATGCTTTTGGTATGCGTGTTGTTGCCAAGACATCAAAACGTGCCGATGAGTTGCCCTCGTATATCACACCTGTTACACTCAATGAGTTGCTTGCCGAGAGTGATGTTGTGACATTACACTGCCCGCTCACTCCCGATACTCAGCATATTATCAACGCCGATACTATTGAGCGCATGAAGCAAGGGGCCATCCTCATCAACACCGGTCGTGGTCCGCTTATTGATGAGAGAGCTGTGGCCGATGCGTTGAACAATGGCAAGTTGCGTGCTGCCGGCTTTGATGTGTTGGCAGCAGAGCCGGCCTTGTCGGACAACCCGTTGTTGGCTGCCCGCAATGCTTTCTTTACGCCTCATATTGCGTGGGCAACTTACGAAGCGCGTGTGCGATTGATGAATATTATGTTGCAAAATATCGAGGCTTTCTTGGCCGGTAATGTTATCAATAAAGTTAACTGATAAAGCATTGTAAAACAATGAACTGGAGAGTGTGGTTAGGCCTTATTTGTGCCGCTATATTGTGTGTATCGTGTAGTAACAAACAAGCCACTGCTACCGTAACGGAGGAGACTAAACCTACGGTGTATATGACTACCGATATATCGCCCGAAGGATTGGTGCGAGTGTACGAAGCCATTGGTCGTGAGGCTACAGGTCGTGTAGCTGTAAAGATAAGCACCGGTGAGCCGGGTGGTAAGAACTTCTTGCAACCCTCTTTGATAAAGAATCTCGTACAGAAGGTTAACGGAACAATCGTAGAGTGTAATACAGCATACAAAGGTCGTCGCAACACGACCGAGGCGCACTTGGAGGCGGCTCGTGAGCATGGTTTCTTCGATATTGCACATGTTGATATTATGGATGCCGATGGCGATATGATCATACCGGTGCAAGATACTACTCACATCAAGTACAATCGCGTGGGCAAGAATCTGCAAAACTACGACTTTATGATCAACCTTGCGCATTTCAAGGGCCATGCTATGGGCGGTTTTGGTGGCGTACTTAAGAACCAATCTATTGGTGTTGCATCAAGTGCCGGTAAGGCCTATATACACAGTGCGGGTTATACCGAGGATTTAGCCGAGTTCTGGAATCACGTGGGCGACCAAATAGGTTTTCTCGAGTCGATGGCTGCAGCAGCCCAGTCGGTACACGAATATTTTGACAATGGCGAGAAGATATTGTATATCAATGTAATGAACAACTTGTCGGTCGATTGCGATTGCGATGCACACCCCGATGCTCCTCTGCTTAAGGATATAGGTATCTTGGCTTCGACCGATCCTGTGGCGCTTGATCAAGCCTGTCTCGACCTTGTTTTTGCCGTAAAGCCTACCGAGGGCAACGACAACCAACCTCTACTCGAACGCATCAAGAGTCGTCATGGCACACACATAGTCGATTATGCCGAGAAAATCGGACTCGGTTCTAAAGAGTATGAGTTGGTAGATATCGACTGACTGACAACGCTTCGTGCGCTCTCTGCAATGTTGCGCAAGTATCCCGATACTTCGTTGCAAGATGTTTACAAAAGTTGTTTTCAAGACTACTTTGGTCCTGCGCATGCCATAGCCGGTCGTGATATGGCGCGCAAATATATCGAGCAGGAGCTCAACAGTGCGGTGTGTGATGATACTTGCTACTACGAACCCTGCGGCTGGCGTGGTAACTACTATCGTGTCAGTTTGTCGGCAGTGGCCGATAGCCTCTTATCGGTCGATGAGCTGGCCGATGCTTTCTACCGGAGTGCCCCGCAGCAGACGCCGGTGGTAGATGAGCGATGGGTGGCCGAGTGGAACCGAACTGTACAAGTGGTGCGAGAGGTGGTTACTGAGAATGCCTCTCGTATATCACGTATGTCGCCCTTGATTGTCGATTTTGCGACCGACTCGGCTGCTATTGCCGATATGTTGGCGCAAGGTAAGTATGTAGTACATCACAGCGAACGATACAACGAACTGTATCATCCCCATTATCGCATTGTGAGTCGCGATATATTTGAAAATGAAATATTACCTCGCTTGCAAAGGTGAGTAGAAGCGACTCTTATAGACGCTTTACAAACTCCTCGGCCGGGGCAAGACTATCTACTTTACCCACATCGAGCATAGCAAAGCCGGGTGGTATGTAGCCTATGATGCGGTGATTGTTCATGGCTTGCAGGTAGAAGTCTATGATAGAAAATTTGTCGGGCATAGTGTCCATCGGGGCAAATATGCGCGGCGATACAACGTGAATACCGGCAAAGGCGGCTCGTTGCAGGGTGGTTGTGTCTAAGTCCTGTGGTTTTACCTCGCCGCTATGAATATTAGTCCATCCTTGCATACGCATATCGCTGTCGAATAGCAGATAGCGACTCGTATCGCGCTTGCTTACGACAACGGTGGCCAGGCGGTCGGGTTGGTGTTGTTGGAGCAACAGGTCGAAATCGAGGTTCGACAATATATCTACATTATGCACCAATATCGGCTCATTGCCATCGAGTAGCGAGGCAGCCTTGCGTAGTCCGCCGCCCGTATCGAGTAGCATATCGCGCTCATCCGATATCTCTATTTTCATACCATAGTCGTGTTGCTTAACGTACTCAATGATTTGCGAGGCGTGGTGATGTACGTTCACTACGGCGTGTGTGCAACCGGCGTGTTGTAGCTTGGTGAGCAAATGGTGCAGCAAAGGTTGGCCATTTACGGGAACAAGTGCTTTGGGCATCGTGTCGGTGAGGGGACGCAACCGAGTGCCCAATCCGGCTGCAAATATCATCGCTTTCATTTTATCGGGCTGAGTATAGTTGTGTAATATGGCGCTCGCGGTGTATCAACAGCACCTCGACGTTGTATTTGTTGTGTAGATGTTCGGCCATAGCTTGAGCCGAATATACCGAGCGATGTTGACCGCCGGTACAGCCAAACGATACTTGCAAGTTGGTAAATCCACGTTCAAGGTATCGCTCGACCGAGCTATCTACCAGAGCGTAGGCATGGTCGAGAAACGTCAGTATCTCACCATCTTTTTTAAGAAAATCTTTTACCGGTGCATCCAAGCCGGTGAGTTGCTTGTACTCGTCATACTTGCCGGGATTGTGTGTGGCACGACAATCGAATATGTATCCGCCACCGTTGCCCGAGTCGTCGGTGGGGAG
>JAFZDG010000185.1 GCA_017561285.1 Bacteroidaceae bacterium | reverse complement strand
ACATACTACTCTTAGGCTCGGGTGGTCGCGAATGCGCCATCGCATGGAAACTGGCTCAAAGCCCTCGTACAGAAAATCTCTTTATCGCACCCGGTAATGCCGGTACAGCTTCGTTGGGTAGAAACATTGATATGTCGGCAACCGACTTCGATGCAGTAGCCCGCTTTTGCATCGAAAACAACATAGATATGGTGGTTGTAGGCCCCGAAGATCCGCTGGTAAAAGGTATATACGACTATTTTGCCAACACAGCCGCCATCAGCCATATACCCGTTATAGGCCCCTCGAAAGAGGGAGCGCAACTCGAAGGCAGCAAAGATTTTGCCAAAGCCTTTATGATGCGCCACAACATACCCACAGCGCGTTATCGCAGCTTTACAGCCGAAAACATAGAAGAGGGATATGCCTTCCTCGAGAGCTTACAAGCCCCCTATGTGCTCAAAGCCGATGGTCTGGCAGCCGGTAAAGGTGTACTCATACTCCCTACCCTCGAAGAGGCCAAAAGCGAATTGCGAGCCATGCTCGATGGTATGTTTGGCCAAGCCAGCGCAACAGTGGTTATTGAAGAGTTCCTCTCGGGTATCGAATGCTCGGTATTTGTACTCACCGATGGCAAGAGCTATAAGATATTGCCCGTAGCCAAAGACTACAAACGCATAGGCGAAGGCGATACAGGACTCAATACAGGCGGTATGGGAGCCGTTTCGCCCGTACCTTTTGCCGATGATGACTTTATGCAAAAGGTAGAGCAACGCATCGTAATACCCACTATCGAAGGTTTGAAAAAAGAGAATATAGAGTATCGCGGATTTATCTTCTTGGGACTCATCAACGTAGAGGGTAATCCGATGGTAATAGAGTACAACGTGCGTATGGGCGATCCCGAAACCGAAGTGGTAATGCCTCGCATAGCATCGGACTTGGTAGACCTGCTCGAAGGTGTAGCAACACAATCACTCGACAGCCGTACGCTCGAAATAGAGAGACGTGCAGCCGTAACAGTGATGTTGGTGTCGGGAGGTTATCCGGGTAGCTACGAGAAGGGAAAAGCGATTACAGGGCTCGAAAACGTGAAAGAGAGCATATTGTTCTACGCCGGCACAGCCGAGAAAGATGGTAATATCGTTACCTCGGGTGGTCGTGTAATTGCTGTGACATCGTATGGCGCTACTCGCCGCGAGGCGCTCGATACCTCATACCGCTCGGCAGCATTAATAGAGTTTGAAGGCAAATACAACCGCCGCGACATAGGTAGCGACCTCGAAAAATATTAATAAAGCTACTTATGCAAAACCGTATCATACATATCATTATACCCACGATCGTTGCATTGCTGTTTGCAACAGTCGTGGGCTGTATGGTATGGAACAGCACATCGATTGCAATTGCCACACACCCAACAATGGTGGTAGGATGGGAATTGCCTCAAATAGAGAGTACATACACAGCATTACTGCTCAACAACTTGTTTGTCATACTCGCGGCAATACTGCTCACTTTCATAGCATCGCACTACCGATTGGTGAAAGAAACAAGCCTATTGCCAATGATGTTTTTTACACTGTTTCAGTTGCTTAGTCCATCGCTCATCAATCAATACGAAACAGCCAATATCACTACAATTGTGGTGTTATTCTTGATATCGATACTATATACCTGCTATCAAGAAAATCATACGACCAACAAAGGCTTTCTAATAGCCCTACTGCTATCTATCATATCTTTTATAGAGCCACATATACTCTATCTCCTACCCATATTCATACTCGGATTTGTACAGATGCAGGCGGCATCATTGCGCACATTTGCAGCTATGATAATAGGTCTTATAACCCCCTACTGGATCATATGCGGTTGGGGCATACTTGAATGGGATCAATTGAATTTTGATAGCCTGAGCATATCATTGCAATGGCCCCCAATAGGCCTATACTTGCTACCGATTGCAGCCGTAATATTGTTGGGATTTGTATCGGGTACAAGCAATCTATACAATGCCCTCAACGAAAAGATACACACCCGGGCAACAAACGGATTTATCAACATTCTGTCTATCTACATTACCCTGCTCATGCTGATAGACAATGCACACTGCAACTTCTATCTGCCCATACTCAATAGCTGTGTAGCACTGCAATTGACCTTTACGTTCAGTATCAACACAAAGCGTATGAGCCGCATACTCTTCTATATACTTGCAATACTACTCACAGCCTGGGTAATATGGACCTATTGGGTATATTAACCTATTCCTTACAATACATTTGCAACAATCGCTCTACACCACGACGGATTGAGTGCAGCCCAAATTGCGCCGGATCGACATCCTCAAGAGCTATCCATTGCAACGAGGCAACATCGTCGTTGCTGCAAAAAGGTGTGCTACTATCTACTACTACTTCGTAAAACAAATCCATAGTATGTATATCCATACCCGAATAAGGGTATATATTGGGCTCAGAGAAGAGATAACGAGCCGAGTGGATAGATATACCCGTCTCTTCCAAAACCTCGCGAGAGAGCGAAAATTCGGCCGTTTCGCCGCACTCGGTAAATCCTCCCGGTAAGTCGAAACTTCCCTTTGCCGGATCTTTGGCTCTGCGTGCCACCAACAAACGACCTTTCTCATCTATGATAACCGCTACTACAGCCGCCCGCGGATTGAAATAATAGACAAAACCACACGACTCACAACGCTTAGAAGAGGCATTGTTGATAACAAACCGAGCAGCACCACAACAAGGACAATATACAAACTTATCTAAGGGATGATTCATAAACTATAGAATTTATAACAAAAGAGGAGACTCAAAGCCTCCCCATATAATAAAAACATCAATTTACCACCATAACTTTGGCAACAACACCACTGCTGCCACCACTCTGCGAGGCATAGATAAGATATACCCCCGTCTTCACACGCTCACCCGATGCCGTACGACCATCCCAAAGGTAAGTACCACCATTGGCATAGCCTTCATTAAATAAATTACCGGCAACATCGGTAATCTTCACCAAAGAGTTATCCATCAAACCTTGGATAGTAATCCAACCGGTATAATCGGGACGCACAGGATTGGGATAGACCACAACATTGTTATAGTCGGGAGTAACTTCCGACACATCCGAACGGTATGATGCAACACCTCTGTCGGTAATTACAAAAATCTCGCCAGTTGCATCGTTCATAGCCATATCATATATCATATCTGACGGAATGATACTATTGGATGTATTTTGATTATCGATGATTTCAGTACCATTTTCGCTTACCAAATAGAGACCTGATGACGATGTGGCCAACCACTTACGATTGGCACCATCAACAACTATATCGTTGATAGACTCATCCTCGAGCAAATAATCGGCATAATTGGTACCATCATTACGCGGCACTTTGATACGAGTGCAACGATAGTCGCTATTCATTATATTCGACAAGTTACCCAGAATAATAGGACCAGACGATGTGCCTAACCACACATTACCGTTTTTATCTTCGGTAGCTGTGAAAAAGAAGATAACACCATTACCAAATGAACCTCCATCTTGGTCGGTAAAGGTAGAGAAAATACGTGATTGACCGGTTTTGCGATTAAGCACTGTGAGTCGGGTAGGGTTCATAGACTTACAGTGTATGGCAAATACATAGGGCGACCGCTTACATACCAACAGATTGTTGAAATAAGATAGATTGGCACCAATATCATAAGTAATCCAATCATTGGCCGTACTAACGGCCGGATCTTTAATCTTCTTGTCGGCAGGAAGGCATGCAAGCAAAGAGTTGGTACCCAAACTATTACTTACCATAATAGTCCATAAATTACCATCGGCATCAAAGTCGGTAAACGAATCTAACATCTCCCAAGGATGTGCCAAAGGAGAGTTGTGCTGATTATAATTACCTACATACTTTGTACCATTAAATTTATGGAGACCATCAAACCACGATCCCACATAGAAAATCTCACTGCTATCGGGGTCAAACGCCATATTGAACGAAGAGCGCAAAGCACCCTTTGACGATGCATTACCATCACGAATGACATTGTCCAACGACATTACCGACCATTCGTAAGTATTCAAATCATACTGACTGACGATTGTAGCCTTACTCATATCTACCGAATGATTATAGGGACCCATATTCTTTACATAAACCTTGTCATTGCAAATCGTTATGCTACGAGGATCCTGTACACTCGATGTATTGAAGCTTGACGGTTGCACCAAAAACTCCAAAGTACTACCTGAGTATTTAAAATGCGATATTCCATCAGCATTACAGCACCAAATAGTATTAGCACTGTTATACGATGAATAATATCCATCTTTGATACCGGCTTTGTCGGTAGAATATATTTGCGATACTATCAATTGATTATCTTCCGAAACTTCACTCGATATAAATCGAATGTTACCACTGAAAGATATCAAATGACCGGTTTTGGTACGATTAATAAACTTGGCATAATAGTAGCTGGTAGTTTGCTCTGTGAAAGTAGAGTTTTCTACATTCAGTATATATGATGTCTCATTGCAAGAAAATAGCACTTGCTTATCGTTAATGACATACATATTCGATACCGTAGTAGGTACTATACCATTCATATCTATAGCACTCCAATGCTCATTAAAGTCATATAAACCCGGTTGTAACAGAGATATATACAATTGGTTGTCTATGAGAGCTAACAAATAATCATCGACAACAACGAGTTTTGAAAATACTTTTTCGTAGATATACGATTCATATACCTCGTGTTTATCGTCATTCAGTACCACAAGACCAAAATCGGTAGCTAAATAGATTTTATTATTGAAAAAGACTACATCATTGATAGACTTAGAATACATCATAATAGTATTCTTCAAATCGGGTATATTCACCACCTTTTTATGGGTATAGATGAGGTCTATATTCGAATTGCTATATACCACCATCAAATAACCTTTATCATAGTTGTAGTAAATATTTTTTATTTCATTATCCGAAAGGTAATTACCCGAATTGTAAGTCTCTATTTCACTGGTACTTTTGTCGTATGAAAACAGATTATTGCCCGAAAGGTAATATACTTCATCGTGGATACTTTCATATATAATACCAGCTTCAGATGACTTTGTGGGAAACAATTGCCATTGTCCCACTGCCAATTGTGCTTGCAAAACGATGTTTACACAACACACCATTGCTATTATCAATAATCTCTTTATCATACCTATTTTATTTTCCAAGTAAGTATTCTATCAATTTTTGTGTTGCGATAGCTCTATGGCTTATTTTATTCTTTTCCTCGCTACTCATTTCTGCAAATGTTATATCATAACCTCGAGGTACAAACAGCGGATCATAACCAAAACCATTACAACCACGCAACACATCGATGATATCTCCTTCAATACAGCCATCAAAAAGTTTTTCCTCGCCATCTAACAATAGTGCTATAGAGGTTCTGAAACGAGCCGAACGCTCTTTCTTATCCTGCATTTCGCGCATCAATTTCTCTATATTGCGTTGCGAGTCTGACGGCTCTCCGGCATATCTTGCCGAATAGACTCCGGGAGCATTATTCAATGCTACAACTTCCAAACCGGAATCATCGGCAAAACAATCATAGCCATAATTATCTTTTATATAATGTGCTTTCATTAGAGCATTTTCCTCAAATGTAGTTCCATTTTCGGGTATCTCCTCATTACACTCTATGTCACGCAAACTCAAAACATCGAAATATTGGCCCACTATGGCACGTACTTCTTGGAGTTTGTGTTGATTGTTGGTAGCAAAAACTATCTTTTTCATTTATAGCACAATTATATATAATAAAAACGGCTTGAAGAGAATTTTATTTTCTGCTTACGATTTTATTTTATCAAAACCTTGACCATACACAGCCGAAACAGCCGATTGAGATATAAAGGCGTTGTTGTCAATATTTTTGATAAGACGCTCTATCTGTGTTATTTGTGTACGTTTAGCAACCACAACAAGTACTTTTTTGGGTTTCTTTGTGTACCATCCCATACCATCCAACACAGTGACACCACGTTGCAACTCGTTACTAATACTCTCAGCTATATCTTCCCATTTATCAGAGAAAATAAGCAACTGTACCGATGCACGAATACCATTGATAATCATATCACACACTGTGGTAGTGATAAACATAATAATATAGCCATAGATAACACGTTGCACATCGTGGAACACAAGATATGACGATGATATAATGATAATATCGATATACAACAACATTTTACCAAAACTAACATTACGGTATTTATTAACCATAGCTGCTATGATATCGGTACCACCGGTACTACCATTAGATGTGAAAACTACACCAAGACCAACACCACACAATATACCACCTATTACCGATGCCATAAAGGTATCGCCTTGAACAAGACCATTGGGTATCCACAAAGGTAGAATGTGCAAGAACAACCAACAGAAGAACACACCAAAGATAGTTCTGATACAGAATTTTAAGCCCAAAATTTTGAGAGCAAAAATAAGTAATATCACATTGGCTACAGCATAAGTAACATCAACCGGAGGTGTACCAAAAGCATAGTAGATAATTGAAGCCAAACCTGTAACAGCTCCAGTTGTCAATTGATTGGGAATAAGAAAACCTTGCCAAGCCAAAGCATAACTAAAAGAACCCAAAATAATGAAAATGAAGTCTTTTAATTGAAACCAAATGTTATTTTTCAACTCTTTTACCATAGTTTTATCAAATTACAATATTTACAATTTTATTAGGAACAACAATTACTTTTTTAGGAGTTTTACCATCCATCCAACGAGCAGATGATTCATGCTCAAGAGCCATTTTTTCTACATCTTCACGTGATGTACCGGCAGCAACTTCTATATTGAAACGTGCTTTACCGTTGAACGATACAGCATATGTTACGCTATCTTCTTTGAGATATTCTTCATTACACTTAGGCCATTGGGCATCACATACAGTGGTAGTGTTACCTGTTAAGTGCCACAATTCCTCGGCAATGTGCGGTGCAAATGGAGCTATGAGTATAGCCAATGTTTGCAATATTTCGCAGCTATTACACTTCAAAGATGTGAGTTCGTTTACACATATCATAAAGGCACTCACCGATGTATTGAAAGAGAAATTCTCTATATCCCAAGTTACTTTTTTGATGAGTTTGTGCAAAGATTTCAATTCCTCTTTTGTAGCAGCACGATTGTCAACATTCACAGCATCGCCTTGGAAATAGAGATTCCATAATTTACGCAAGAAACGATGCACACCATCAATACCATTGGTATCCCAGGGTTTGCTTTGCTCCAACGGGCCGAGGAACATTTCATAGAAACGCAATGTATCGGCACCATATCGTTCTACTATATCATCGGGATTGACTACATTGAACATAGACTTTGACATCTTCTCAACAGCCCATCCACATATATATTTATCATCTTCCAATATAAACTCGGCAGTAGCAAATTCAGGTCGCCATGCTTTGAATGCTTCAATATCCAATACATCGTTACTTACAATGTTTACATCTACGTGAATAGGTGTTACATCGTAATCTTTTTTCATATTATACGATACGAAAGTATTGGTATCTTTGATACGATATACAAAGTTTGAACGACCTTGTATCATACCTTGATTAACCAATTTTTTGAAAGGCTCATCCTCACATATCAAGCCCAAATCAAACAAGAATTTATTCCAGAAACGGCTATAAATCAAGTGACCTGTTGCGTGTTCGGTACCACCTATATAAAGGTCAACATTACGCCAATATTCATTAGCCTCTTTCGATACAAGAGCTACATCGTTTTTAGGATCCATATAGCGCAAATAGTAGGCCGAAGAACCGGCAAAACCGGGCATAGTACACAATTCTATGGGATAACCTTCGGCAGTAGCCCAATTTTTGGCACGTCCCAACGGAGGTTCACCCGACTCGGTAGGCAAGAATTTATCTACTTCGGGCAATTGCAAAGGTAACTCTTTTTCATCCATTACATAGGGCATTCCATCTTTATAATAGATAGGGAATGGTTCACCCCAATAACGTTGACGGCTGAAAATGGCATCGCGAAGACGGTAATTAACTTTTACACGTCCCAAACCCTTTTCTTCAATAAATTTCTTTGTCGCAGCAATAGCCTCTTTTACAGTCATACCATTAAGGTCAAGACCATTGCCACATGAATTTATCATAATACCTTCTTTGGCATCAAAACTCTCTTCGCTCACATCGCAACCCTCAATAAGAGGTATGATAGGAAGATTGAAATGCTTGGCAAAAGCATAGTCGCGACTATCGTGCGCCGGTACTGCCATAATAGCACCTGTACCATATCCGGCCAACACATAATCACTTATCCAAATAGGTATATTTTTACCACTCAACGGATTTACTGCATAAGAACCTGTAAATACACCGCTAACACTGCGATCCATCATACGCTCACGCTCTGTACGACTCTTTATGCTATCGAGATAAGCATCTACAGCAGCACGTTGCTCGGCAGTAACTACTTGCGACACATATTCACTTTCGGGTGCAAGTACCATAAATGTCACACCAAATACAGTATCGGCACGAGTTGTAAAAATAGTAAATTCTACATCACTATTATCAACCTTAAATTGCATTTCGGCACCTTCTGAGCGACCTATCCAATTGCGTTGTGTCTCTTTAAGACTTTCTGTCCAATTGATATTATCCAATCCTTCGAGCAGACGTTGAGCATAGGCCGATACACGCAAACACCATTGACGCATTACACGTTGCTCAACAGGGTATCCACCACGCACCGATACACCTTCACTTACCTCATCATTAGCAAGTACAGTACCTAATGCCGGACACCAATTGACCATCGTATTACCTAAATAAGCTATACGATAATTCATCAATATCTCTTGTTGTTCTTTTTCGCTCTTGGCATTCCACTCGGCAGCTGTAAATTGCAACTCTTCGCTACAAGCAGCGTTTACACCATCAGTACCCTGTTTAGCAAAATTTTCAATCAATTCTTCTATAGGACGAGCTTTACAAGTGTTGTTGCAATAATAGCTTCCAAACATCTTGATGAAAGCCCATTGAGTCCATTTATAGTACTCAGGTTCGCAAGTACGTATTTCACGACTCCAATCGTAGCAAAAACCTATTTTATCGAGTTGTTCGCGATAACGATTTATATTTTTTTCGGTAGTAATGGCGGGATGTTGACCTGTTTGTATAGCATATTGCTCGGCAGGAAGGCCATATGCATCATATCCCATAGGGTGCAACACATTGAAACCTTGCAATCTTTTATATCTTGAATATATATCAGATGCTATATAACCGAGAGGATGACCTACGTGCAATCCTGCACCCGAAGGATAGGGGAACATATCGAGTACATAGAACTTGGGTTTGTTATGATCCTCTTGTACTCTATATGTATTATTTTCTTTCCAGAATTGCGACCAACGCTTTTCTATTTCCTTAAAATTATATTCCATATAGTTTGATATGTATGATTTTATTGTTTTTATCTTTTGTTATTTATAATCCAAGTTTTGCTGATATTTCAAGCATTCTCTCAATAGGAACAATAGCTTTAGCTGCTATTTCACTATCTACAGTAACTTCAGGCAACTCATATTTGAGTGTATTATAAAGTTTATGCATAGTATTTAAACGCATATAATTACACTCGTTACAAGCACAAGTACTATCGGCAGGAGGTGCAGGTATAAAATTCTTTTCGGGACAATTTTTGCGCATCTCATGCAATATACCACTCTCCGTAGCAACAATAAACTCTTTTATATCGCTTTGAATAGCATATTTGAGAAGTGCTGCAGTAGAACCTACTTTATCGGCCAATGCCAAAATAGTACTCTTACACTCGGGGTGCGCCAATACGTGGGCATTGGGATATTGT
>JAFZDG010000184.1 GCA_017561285.1 Bacteroidaceae bacterium | reverse complement strand
GGTATATGATACGCAAGTCTTCTTAAATTCCAATATGGGTTTTACTGATTCCATTTTTTAGCAAGATATTTAGCAGTAAGATTTAATGTTAGTACAAACAATAAGAGGAAGAGCGAAGCGCCCCAAATGAGCTCTTGTAGGTTCGGATCGTTGAAGAACTCCCAGATAAGCAATGGTACGGCCGAGATGGGCTTATCGATAGATAGGCGGATAAACGAACAACCCAGAGCTGTAAACATCAGCGGAGCCGTTTCGCCAATCACGCGCGAAATGGCCAGCAATACACCTGTAAAGATACCACCAAAGGCTGCGGGCAACTGCACTTTCATCATTACACGAGCCTTATTGCCACCCAACGCCAATCCTGCCTCCTTGAGCGATGCCGGGAGGATTTTCAGCGTCTCTTCTGTGGAACGGATAATAAGTGGGAGCATCATAATACAGAGTGCCACACTACCGGCTATTGCCGAATACCCCTTCATCGGAACGACTACCCAAATGTAAGTGATGATACCTATGATAACAGAGGGTGTACCTTGCAGCAAGTCGGTCAGATAACTTACCACTTGTGCAAAGCGACTTTTGCCGTTCTCTGCCAAAAATGCACCGCACAAAATACCCACAGGGACTGCTACAACGACAGCCATACCCAACATTATCATTGTACCGATAATACCGTTGGCTATACCACCCGGTATGGGTTCTCCCGCCTCGATAGCCTTCATCGCTTTATATGCCGTAGGGGTAGGTTCTGTAAAGAACGACCACGAGAGCTGGTCATAACCACGCAACAGCACTTCGCCCAGTATGGCAAACAGCGGTACGGCTGTCAGCGCTGCAAGTAGGCATACGCCCCAAAGCATAAGTTTGTCTGTTGCCAAGCGATTTTTAAGTCTTAATCTACTCATATTATACTATTCTTGCACGTTTAATCATTATCTTACCCACCATATTGATTGCTGCGGTTATCAAGAATAGAATCAGACCGATAGCAATCAGTGATGAGAGTCGCAAATCGTCAGCCTCGCCAAATTGGTTGGCAATAATGGATGCCATAGAGTTTCCGGTAGAGGTGATGGAGTCGGGGATGTTATTGGTATTGCCTATAAGCATTGTTACGGTCATCGTCTCACCCAGGGCACGACCAATAGCCAAGATGTAGGATGAGAAGATACCCGATCCGGCTACAGGAAAGACAATCTTGCGAATCACCTCTGCTCGAGTAGCCCCCAAACTGTATGCGCCCTCTTTCAGGTCATTGGGTACCATCTTGATAAACTCGGCACTGAGTGATGCTGCATATGGAATAATCATAATCGCCAAGACTAACGAGGCAGTCAATACGCCCGAGCCTTGTGGCGAGATGTTGAGAGCCATAATGATGGGGCGCAAGGTGTAGAAGCCCCATAGACCATAAATGATTGAGGGAATACCCGCCAAAAGGTCGGTTACGGTACTCAATACCGCTGCCACCTTTGTTCCTTCGAAATACTCACCCACAAACAGTGCAACGGGGAGCGAAAAGGGAATGCAGAAGATGAGAGCCAAGAGCGTCGTCATCAGCGTGCCTGTAATGAAGGGCAACGCTCCATACTGCTCTGCACCCTCAGTGTAGCTCCACTCAGAAGAGGTGAGAAAATTCAAAAATCCAAAATGCTCAAATGCTTCGTATGCGTCAGTGACGAGGGCGTAAACCACGCCCCCGCACACTACGGGCATTATCAATGCAACTGCGAACAATAAGACTTTATATAATTTATCGTTCATAGCTATCTGTTATTGCAATATGGCTTCGCCATCAAAAGTTACGGCTTTCAAGTTTTTCATACTCAGCTCTTTTGCCTTATCAGGAAGTGGCGCGTAGTGAACCTCCGAGGTAATCTTTTGTACTTCATCCGAGAGGATATATTGCAAAAGGTCGAGGGTAGCTACGGCCTGCTCCTTCGAGCGGTCAGAGTAGTTCTGTTCCTTGTAGATAATCATCCAGGTGAATGTTGAAATGGGATATGCACCCGCCGCATCGGCATTGGTGATAGAGCAACGAGTGTCGGCAGGAATTACGCCCGATGCGGCTGCTGAGATGGAAGCCGATGAAGGTAATACAAACTCACCTCTTACGTTCTGAATCTGAGCGTATGGAATATTCTGTGCAAAGGCGTACTCAGATCCTACATAACCAATTGAGTTTTTGGTTTGCTTTACTACGCCGGCTACACCGGGGTTGCCCTTTGCGGCTTGTCCCGAAGGAAAGTTGACAGACTTGCCTGCACCAAATTTCTCTTTCCACATAGGACTAACCTTTGTCAAATAGTCGGTAAATACGAATGTTGTTCCTGAGCCATCCGAACGGAATACCGGGATGATAGCTTCAGCCGGAAGAGTTACATCGGGATTAAGCGTCGCCAAACGTTCATCATTCCACATTTTGATATTACCGGCAAAGATGTCGGCAATCACCTCGCCCGAGAGCTTCAATTCATCTACGCCATCGAGATTATAGGCAACAACCACAGCACCCATACAGGTAGGAATGTGGATTACAGGATTCATCTCAGCCATCTCCTTGTCGGAAAGGAATGCGTCACTGCCGGCAAAATCCACTATCTTATCACGTAAGTTGCGAACACCGCCACCGGAGCCTATACCACCATATGCAACTACATCACCATTTACTTGTGAGAAATTCTCAAACACCACATTGTAGAAAGGAAGGGGAAATGTTGCACCGGCTCCCGAGAGTTCTTGTGCCTTACGACCACCATCATTTGAATTACCGCCACAAGCTGTAAGAGCAAGTACCACTGCCAATGTCATCATTGACGAAAGAATCTTTTTCATAAATTTCTGATTATTAGGTTGCTATTTTTGTTATATGCCAAAGTAACAGTTTATATATGCCGAGTAGCTGTTCTTTGCACCATCAGCCTTTGGCATACTCATTCTGAAGTTGGGAGCTATTTTTACATATTTGCCGAGTCTGAATTGAGCACCCAGTATTGCTGCTCGCTCATCTTTGGCAATGTTCCAGTTGTTGTTTGAGTACAAATCATCGAATCGTGCATACAAAGAGATCTCTTTGGGCAGATTTACAGATGCAAAGACCGAATAACCGCTTTGGTTGGCATCCTCCTTGTATGCTGCGTTCATCATATAGTTGTACTCGGCACCTATGGTAAACATCTCGTGTTTGTAGCCCACAAAGGCAGCCAGATTTGCAATATCCTTTTTCCCCTCTTCTCCGCTCTCGTTCAAACCACCATACAAGCGGATTTGGAAGCCTTTTATGGGAGTAAGCGTTATGCCCAATCCATAATTGAAACCATTGTTTGCTTGTATCTTTTTGTAACCCTCTCCATTGACAACAATGGCATCTGCCGAAATCCAATTGGCAAATTTGTAGGCTACAGAGATACCCAAGTCTGCGCTGCTTCCGAACTTGTATTCATCTTGGAACGATTTCATAATGTAACGGTAGCCCCAGAATTTCTCTTGGAAGTTGAACTGTGTAGTCGAAATAAGACCACCATTCAACGTAAGATTACCGGTTTTCCACGAAACCATTGCATTTTTAATGTAGGCGATGCGTTGATAGTCGCTTACATCTGATGACTTGCCGATGTCCATCACACCTTTCACCGAGAGCCCATTGCCGAAATTATACTCATAGCCCAAGTAACTACGATCCAACTCAAAGCCCACGCTGTAAGCATCCGAGTTAAAATCGGCATGAATGTTACCAAATACTTGTACAATTGCTTTGCCTTTAGGCTCCTCCTTTTGGGTGGTATCTTGTGCTATAGCAGTGATACCGATGCAGGCTAAAAGACCTGCCATAATAAATTTCATTTTCATTGTCATATTAGTTTTGTTTTGACACTGCAAAGGAACGGAGGTATAGTTTCATAAAAGTTTCAAAAAAATTAGGCTTTCGTGAAATAGATATACTGTGCAAAAAAAATTACATTTTTATTAAATCTAAATTGAGGTATTTTCCCATTTGCTAAATCTCTGTAATTTTGCGCTCAGTAATTTATATAAGTATATGGAAACAAATCGTATATTGATAGTAGATGATGAAGAAACCCTGTGTGAGATTCTAAAACTGAATCTCGAGAATGAGGGATATGATGTTGATATTGCTTTTAGTGCCGAGCAAGCACTCGGTTATAATCTGAAAGAATATTCGCTTATTTTGCTTGATATAATGATGGGCGAAATCAGCGGTATTAAGATGGCTAAAATGTTGAAAGCAGATGTTGCAACAGCCGATATACCTATTATTTTCTGTACGGCACGTGATACGGAGGATGATATGGTTATGGGGTTGAACCTCGGTGCCGATGATTATATTATGAAGCCCTATACCGTTCGCAATGTCATAGCACGAGTGAAAAGTGTCCTACGCCGAACGGCTGCACACAAGGGCAATAATGTATCGACCGAAAAACTGAGCCGCTTGGTGGTCGATGGCGTGTGCCTCGATTTAGAGTTTAAGCGTTGTATGGTGGATGGCGAAGAGGTTAAGCTCGCACGCAAGGAGTTTGAATTGTTGGCTTATTTGATTCAGCATCGAGGCAAAATATGCTCGCGAGAACAAATTTTAAATAGTGTATGGAGTAATGAAGTGGTGGTTCTCGATCGTACCATCGATGTGAATATTACTCGCTTGCGTTCTAAAATTGGCAAATATGGTTCATATATTGTAACTCGCTCAGGTTTCGGTTATGGCTTCCGCGACTAAAATATCATATCATAAGCGACTCTTTTTGCAACTTATTGTCTTTTCGTGGGCAATGGTGCTCTGTTTTATCGGATTTCAATATATCAGAGAGAAAGAGTATAAGTTGGAGTTCCTGAATGCTCAGCTACAGCAGTATAATAGACATCTGCTTACAACGGTTGAGGAAGGCGGGGAGTTTGAAGATTATATCGACACACACGACAAGCCATTCGATGAGTTGCGAATATCTATTATCACACTTTCGGGCGCTGTAGTTTACGATAATACCATATCGCTCGACTCTCTTGACAATCACCGAAATCGCCCGGAGGTAGCAACAGCACTCAAAGATGGTTTTGGGTATCACATCAGTCGACAATCGGTCAGTGATGGACGGCAATATTTTTACTCTGCAACGCGAGGTGAACGAGTTGTCGTTCGTGCAGCCATTCCCTATTCCGGTACTTTGCAAGATTTGCTCGAAGCAGACTGGTCGTTCCTTGTTGTGATGATTTCTATCAGCCTTGTAATGAGTATTGTGGCATACTTTACCACTCGCAAACTTGGTAAGGATATTGAGCGTGTCAATCGCTACGAAGCAGAACAAGAACGAAACCGCCTCAAACGGCAGCTGACCAATAATATTAATCACGAATTGAAAACGCCCGTAGCATCGATTCAGGTATGCCTCGAAACATTGTTGTCGGGGATTGTCTTGAGCGAGGAGAAGCGACAAGAACTCATTGAGCGATGTTATATGCACAATGAGCGTCTTCGCCGACTGCTTAACGATGTATCGCTCATTACCCGAATGGAAGATGGAAGTACTCTGATAGGCCGAGAAAAAGTTGTAATCAATGAAATAATCAATGATATTGCCGAGGAGGTGAATATGATGCCCGAGGGAGAATGTTTGACGTTGCATACCGATTTTGGCGAAGAGGTTATCGTTGATGGCAACCCCTCATTGATAGGCTCCATATTCCGCAACCTGACCGAAAATGCCATCGCCTATTCGGAGGGTAAAAATATCTACATATCGTTGCTCGAAAATAACGAGAAGGCGTGTCGTATCTGCTTTGAAGATGATGGCAAGGGTGTTCAGCCTGAACAATTGCCACGCCTTTTCGAGCGGTTCTATCGTGTGGATAAAGGCCGTTCCCGTCAAAAGGGGGGCACCGGTCTTGGGCTTGCCATCGTAAAGCATGCCGTTCAATTTCATGGTGGTACTATCACCGTTGCCAATCGTCTGAATGGTGGATTACGTTTTGAGTTTACCTTGAGCAAGCAGGTAATTGCTCAATGATGGTATCTCAAAATGAGGCATCTTCTTTTTGTGGCGTGCGTAAAAAATAAGTGAAAAATAAGAAACAAAGCCCTGACTTTCACAAGCCGGGGCTTTGCTATATCACAAGAAGTTCGTATCTTTGAGGTAAAGCTCGAAAATACTTTCGTTCGCTGTGAAAAATATCGAAGTAAACTTCGTATTTCTCGCTCGTTTATTTCTATCTTTGTAGATTGATAGTTTTGTACGTTAAACACTTATGGATAACGCAGATATAAATGTAGCCCCGCAGGGGTTGGAGTATGGCTCGGATGCTATACGTACGCTTGATTGGAAGGAACATATACGCCGCCGCCCGGGTATGTATATTGGTAAGTTGGGCGATGGCTCGCACAGCGATGACGGTGTGTATGTGCTGTTGAAAGAGGTGCTCGACAATGCCATAGATGAGTATATGATGGGCTTTGGAAAACAAGTAATTGTAGAAGTGAGTGATGGCAGTGTGTCGGTACGTGACTATGGTCGGGGTATTCCGCTCGACAAGGTGCGCGATGTGTCGTCTAAGATGAATACCGGTGCTAAATATGACTCTAAGGCATTCAAGAAATCGGTGGGACTCAACGGCGTGGGTATCAAGGCTGTGAATGCCTTGTCGACAAACTTCTTTATTCAGGCCTATCGCGATGGTATGTGTAAGTCGGTGAGCTATGCTTGTGGCGAAGTTATTGAGGAGAGCGAGGTAGTACCTACCGATGAGCCCAATGGTACTTTGGTACAGTTTACCCCCGATAAATCTATCTTTGTCGATTATGAGTATAAGCTTGAATATATAGAGCCACTCATCAAAAACTATGTTTTCTTGAATACCGGCCTGGTTATTATGCTCAACGGTCGTAAGTATTTGTCGCGACATGGATTGGTAGATTTGCTCAACGAATATATGACTTCGGAGCCACTCTATGCCCCTATACATCTCAAAGGTGAGGATATAGAGGTGGTCATTACTCATACCAATCAGTATGGCGAGGAGTATTATTCGTTTGTTAATGGTCAGCATACGACACAAGGTGGTACACACTTGGCTGCCTTCAAGGAGGCTATAGGACGCACTATCAAGGAGTTTTATAGTAAGGGATTTGAATATACCGATATACGCAATGGTATAGTGGCCTCTATCAGCGTGAAGGTGGAGGAGCCGGTCTTCGAATCGCAAACCAAAACAAAACTCGGTTCTCGCGATATGGGCCCTGATGGACCTACTGTCAATAAGTTTATCAACGACTTCTTGAAAAAGGAACTCGACAACTACTTGCACATCAATGGCGAAACGGCCGAAGTGATGTTGCGCAAGATTGCCGAGAGTGAGCGTGAGCGCAAGGCTATGGCCGGTGTGGCTAAGTTGGCTCGCGAAAAAGCTAAGAAAGTGAGTCTGCATAACCGTAAGTTGCGCGACTGTCATATACACTACAATGATCCCGAAGATCGCCGCAAAAATGCTGTCGATCGGCGCGATGAGAGTTGCATATTTATTACCGAGGGCGACTCGGCTTCGGGTACAATCACCCAAGTGCGCGATGTGGAGACACAGGCTGTATTCAGCCTGCGTGGTAAACCGCTCAATTGCTTTGGCCTTACCCAAAAGGTGGTGTATGAGAACGATGAGTTTAACCTCCTGCAAGCGGCTCTCAATATAGAAGAAGGATTGGATGGACTACGTTATAATAAAGTGATAATTGCTACCGATGCCGATGTGGATGGTATGCACATACGCTTGCTGCTGTTGACGTTCTTCTTGCAGTTCTTCCCCGATTTGGTAAAAAAAGGACACGTATATGTGCTGCAAACACCGCTGTTCCGCGTGCGCAATAAGCATTATCAACCCAAGAAAGAGCCTAAACGCAAACGATTGAAGAAGGGCGAAACGCCCGAAGCGGAAGTGCCTGAGCAACTGCCCGGACAGGAGGTGTATTATTGCTATACCGATGAGGAGCGACAAGCTGCCATAGACAAGTTGGGCAATAATGCCGAGATTACCCGATTTAAAGGTTTGGGCGAAATATCGAAGGATGAGTTTAAGGGATTTATAGGCTCTGATATTCGTCTCGATCGAGTAGAACTCCGCAAAGAAGACCTCGTAAATAAGCTCTTGGAGTATTATATGGGTAAGAATACGATGGAACGTCAAACATTTATTGTAGATAATCTTGTTGTAGAAGATGATGCCGAATTGTTGTAAGCGGGTGGCTATATTCCCCGGAACTTTCGATCCCTTTACATTGGGACATTACTCGGTTGTGTGTCGAGCGTTATCGATGTTCGATGAGGTAGTAATAGCCATAGGTGTCAATGCGCAGAAGCGGCCTATGTTTACTACCGAAGAGCGCATTGCTATGCTCGAAGAATTGTTTGCCAATGAGCCGCGTGTGCGGGTGATATCGTATAGTGGCCTTACGGTCGATGTGGCCCGGGAGTGTGGTGCGCAGTTTATGCTACGCGGTGTGCGGTCGGTAATCGATTTTGAGTACGAAAAGTCTATTGCCGATGTCAATCGTGAAATATCGGGGTTGGAAACCGTAATGCTCTTTACCGAGCCTATGTATGCGCATATAAGTTCATCGGTAGTGCGAGAGTTGCTAAGCTACGGCCGAGACGTGGCAGCCTTCCTGCCCGAGCAGATGAAACTGCCTGTACGATAAACTTAATTATATAAGGTGAAAAGATGAAAAGAATATATGCTCTGATTGTTTGTGTGTGGGCAACCCTTGTTATGGGTGTTGCTATGGCGCAGATAAGCGATGCTATGCGCAAACTCAATACCGCAGTGTTTGCTGTTCGTGAAATGTATGTCGATACGGTCAACGAAACAGAGATTGTAGAGGATATGATCAATCATATGCTCCAAGAGCTCGATCCGCACTCTTCATATACAACCGCAGAGGAGACTCGAGAGCTGAATGAGCCGTTGGAAGGCAATTTCAGCGGTATAGGCATACAGTTTAATATCGATAACGATACCTTGCTCGTTGTACAAATCATAGCCGGCGGCCCATCGGAGCGTGTGGGTATGCAGGCCGGCGACCGCATTATAGCCGTAAACGATAGTGTGATAGCCGGTGTCGGGTTGAAAACGGCCGATGTGCGTAAGTTTCTACGAGGACCGGAGGGTACAAAAGTAGATGTGAGAGTGTTGCGACAAGGTGTTACCAAGCCTATCGACTTTCGTATTACCCGCGAGCAGATACCCATTTATAGTGTCGATGCAGCTTATATGGTCGATGACAAGACCGGTTATATACGTGTGAGCCGTTTTGCCGCCACTACACACGACGAAATGGTTGAGGCTATGCAGAAATTGCACAAGCAAGGTATGTCGCAACTCATTCTCGACCTGCAGGACAATGGCGGAGGATACTTGATGAGTGCCGTATATATGGCCAACGAGTTCTTGGATAAAGGAAAGTTGGTAGTTTACACCGAAGGCGATAAGTCGCCTCGTAGTGAAGCCGTTGCCGAAGCACAAGGCTCGTTTGTCAAGAATAAGTTGGTCGTATTGGTAGATGAAGGCAGTGCCTCATCGAGCGAAATTGTGTCGGGAGCCTTGCAAGATTGGGATAGAGCGGTACTTGTTGGTCGTCGCACCTTTGGTAAGGGATTGGTACAACGTCCCATACCCTTCGCCGATGGTTCTATGATACGACTCACCGTCTCGCGCTACTATACGCCTGCCGGTCGTTGCATACAGAAACCCTATGACAAGGGCCAAAAAGAGTATTATCGCGACATATACGACCGTTATAAGCATGGCGAGTTGATGCACGCCGATAGCATCCAGTTTGCCGATTCGTTGCAGTACAAAACCCTCGTTACCGGTCGCACCATCTACGGCGGCGGAGGCATTATGCCCGATGTGTTTGTGCCACTCGATACAACACTCTATACCGACTATCATCGCGATATAGTAGCCAAAGGTACACTGAGCCAGTTTGCTATGAAGTATATCGACAAGAATCGCAAGAAATTGGAGAAACAATATAAGAATATCGAATCGTATATAGCCGGATTTGAGGTTGATGACAAGATGATGGCACAACTCAAGGAAGCCGGCGATGCCGACAAGGTGGAGTATGATGCCGAAGAAGCAGCCAAGTCGCACGATATGATAGCCCGACAAATCAAAGCCCTCATCGCCCGCGATCTCTTTGATATGAGTGCCTACTTCCAAGTAATGAACCCCATCGATGCTGTCTATCTTAAAGGGCTGGAAATCATCAATAATGATGAGGAGTATAGAAAATTATTGGGGCGGTAGTAAAGTGAAAATAATAATATAAATCAAGGCGCATGCTGTGGAGTAATTCCTGCATGCGCCTTGTTGTATTGAGTGGTTGCTTCAAGGGCCTTAACGGCCTTAAAGCCCTTAATGACATCGTGGTGTTGCGCTCTTTACTCTTCGTCGGTGTACCAGCGTGAGTACATGAGGTAGTTGCGGGCAATTTTTTGATTCATCTCTTTCGATTGCTCGGGGTCTACCATCTTGACGAACTTGGCAGGAGCGCCGGCCCACAATTCGCCGGGTTTGATGACTGTCTTGCTCTTTACTACCGAGCCTGCTGCTACGATAGCACCTTCGCCTACTACAGCATAGTCGAGTACAACCGCACCCATACCGATGAGTGCGCCATCGTGGATGTCGGCACCGTGAATGGTTACGTTGTGACCTATCGATACGTCATCGCCAATGTGGATGGTTGACTTCTCGTAGAGGGTGTGAAGTACCGAGCCGTCTTGTACATTTACGCGGTTGCCTATGCGAATAGAGTTCACATCGCCGCGCAACACTGTGCCATACCATATGCTGCAGTCGTTACCAATCTCTACATCGCCTATGATGGCGGCGTTTTCGGCGAGGAAAGTGCCCTCGCCAATCTTGGGTGTAAACCCGCGAACTTTTCTTATAATAGCCATATTGAGTGTATTTTTATGTTTGTCGTTTTAGTGTTTTAGATAGCCGAGGTGGCTTCGCGCAACCATTCGCACTCTTCCGATGTAAGTGACGATTTGAGTCGGTCGTAAACCATACGGTGGTAATCGTTGAGCCACGAAATTTCGTGGGGGAATAGTATTGTCATATCTAATGCTCGCTTGTCGAATGGGAAGAGTGTGAGTGGTTCAAAGCGGTAGAATTTGCCAAACTCGGTCTCTTGGGCAAGAACTGTGAGTACAAGATTCTCGTGACGGATGCCATATTCGCCGGCGCGGTAAAGTCCCGGTTCGTTAGAGGTTATCATACCCGGTACGAGGGGGGTGGGGTTCTCTTGCAAGCGGATGCTTTGCGGGCCTTCGTGAACATTGAGGAAGTGACCAACACCATGTCCTGTGCCATGCAAGTAGTTAAGGCCATCTTTCCAGAGGGGCATACGTGCAATTGCATCGAGTTGCGCTCCACGAGTGCCTTCGGGGAATTGGCAGCGTGAGAGGGCTATGTGGCCTTTGAGTACGAGTGTGTAATCGCGTTTTTGTTGGGGTGTGAGAGTGCCCAGACTAATCGTACGGGTAATATCGGTTGTTCCGTCAAGGTATTGAGCGCCCGAATCGACCAACAAGAAGCCCTTGCGGCGAATGAGTGCATTGCTTTCGGGGGTTGCCGAGTAGTGTACGATGGCTCCATGCTCGTTGTATCCGCAAATAGTGCCAAAACTCTCGTCTACGAAGAGGTTTTGCTCGGCGCGGAATGCGCGTAGTTGTTGGGCTGCGCTTATCTCGGTGGCTGTACCCAAGTCGATGTTGCTATCCAACCAGCGGAAGAATCGCACCAATGCCACGCCGTCGCGTACCATAGCTTGGCGTATGCCGGCTATTTGTACTTCGTTTTTGATGGCCTTGAACATAGCAATAGGGCCATTTTCGCGTACGGTTGTTGTGCGGAGTTTATTATATAATGTGTAGTTGAGTTTGGCGGGATTGATGCTTACCTTCTTGTCGCAAAGCGATGTGGCAAAGTCAAACACAGCCTCGTAGGGCATTTGTTCTACACCGATGGCGCGTAGGTGTGTTTTGTTCTCCTCGTTAAGTTTTTCGCTTTTCACAAAGAGTATGCTGCGGTTGTCATCGATGTAGGCGTAGGCATAGGTCATAGGGTTGAAGTTGACATCTTTGCCACGAATGTTAAACAGCCACGCAATATCGTCGAGTGCCGATAGCAAGAGAGCATCCGCACCGCTTTCCTTGATGGCTTTCATTACGCGCATAATTTTTGATGTGGCATTCTCGCCGCAGTACACCAGGTCGTGACCGAAAAATGGAGTGTCGGGGAGAGTGGGGCGATCTTGCCATATCTTGTCAAAAGGCGTGAAGTCTGTAATAAGCGAAATGCCATATTTCTCAAAATGCGCCATCATACCTTCTACGGCGGTGGTGCTGAAAAGTGTGCCATCTATAGCCACTGTAGCGCCGGCAGGTAATACTGTCGATAGCCAAGCCTCTATAGAAGGTGTGTCGGGCAATCCTTCTTTGAATAGAACAAAGCCCGAGTCGGCCAGCTGCTCATCGGCTTGAAGGAAGTAGCGCGAATCAGTCCATAGTCCGGCTTGATCGGTAGTAACAACGGCGGTACCGGCCGAGCCGTTAAAGCCGCTAATCCAGGTGCGACATCCCCAGTGGTCGGCATAGTATTCGCTTTGGTGCGGATCGGTACCCGGAATGATAAATGCATTGATGTTGTGTAGAGCCATTTCGGCGCGAAGTGTCTCTAAGCGAGGCAAGGTATTTTTACTCATACATTATATAATATATATAGATTTGGCATATGGCGCAAAAAATAGTACATACATAAGATATTTATGCCGAAGCTTGCGCCTCTCGTATTCTATGCAGTCTATTTTTTGATGCATACTTTGATGGATTTTTTCGCATAAATGCAGATATATTCCACCTGATATTGCAACGCAAAGATACTTATTTTGTTTTAATTCTTGTGCAAAAGATAGCCCCGATTGTAGGTTTGTGCGCGTGTTGGGAGCTTTTTTACCCCTTTTATAAGGGTGTGTAGAATAAAAAATGAGAAAAAACTGCGATTTTCTACTCGGATGTTTTGTTATTAAAGAAACAATGTGTAATTTTGCCCCACATTTTCCGAGCCTGAAAGAAATTAAAAAATAATATAATTAAAACTATGATCGTAGTACCCGTAAAAGAAGGCGAGAACATTGAGAAAGCCTTGAAAAAATTTAAAAGAAAATTTGAGAAAACTGGAGTAGTTAAAGAATTGCGTAGCCGTCAAGCTTTTGAAAAGCCTTCTGTTACAAATCGCAAGAAGATGATGCGCGCTATTTATGTTCAACAACTTCACTGCGCAGAGGAATAAAATTTGCTAAAAAATTTGCATTTCTCGAGACAACTTCTTAAATTCGTAGCGTTGGTAATTTGACTCGCTACTATGAATGTAGAACTGTTTCTAAAGTATTTGCGGTATGAGAAGAATTACTCTTCTTATACCGCTTTGTTTTATAAGAAAGATTTGGAGCAGTTTGTAGCATTTCGTAGCGGATTGCGGAGCGATGCCGATGTGATGCCGGTCGAGAGCGACGATGTGCGTAATTGGATTATTTCGCTCGGCGAGCAAGGACTTTCGCCACGAACCATAAGCCGCAAGGTGTCGGCTTTGCGTTCCTACTATAAATATATGCAAAGTAGGGGCGAGGTGGTAGAGAATCCTGTTGCCGGAGTTAAATTGCCTAAAGTTCGTAAGACACTGCCAACCTTTGTTCGGCCCGATGCAATGAATCGTGTGCTCGATACTCCGCTTCTTGATGAGTGCTTTGAGCTTGTTCGCGATCGCCTTATAGTGGCAATGCTGTATGAAACCGGTATGAGACGAGCCGAATTGGTGGGGCTGAAAGATGTGGCGGTAGATAACGTGGCGTGTGAGTTGCGTGTGATGGGAAAGCGCCGGAAGGAACGCATTATACCCTATGGTAAAACCCTGCAAGAAGCCATAGCGCATTATAGAGCCTTGCGAGATGATGTGGTGGGAGTAGGTGCCGAAACGTTTTTTGTGCGCAGTGGTGGAGAACCATTATACGACAAGATGGTATATCTTATTGTGCGGCGAGCATTGAATGGTGTATCTACGCAACCCCAAAAAAGCCCACACGTGCTGCGACATACTTTTGCATCGGCGATGCTCAACGATGGGGCCGGCATAAACAGTGTCAAAGAACTTTTAGGACATAGTTCATTAGCATCAACAGAAGTTTATACACATATAACTTTTGAAGAATTAAAACAAAGTTACAAACACGCCCATCCAAGGGCAGAAAAAAAAGGAGGACATTATGGACGTTAGAATTCAAGCGATTCACTTTGACGCAACAGCGCAACTCGAATCATTTATCCAAAAGAAAGTGTCTAAATTAAGCCGTTTTCATGACGGAATTATGGATGTAGAAGTAACGTTGAAGGTTGTAAAACCCGAGACTTCAATGAATAAAGAGGCCGGACTTAAACTCCTTTTAGCAGGAAATGAAGATCTCTTCTCAAGTAAGGTCGCCGATACATTTGAAGAGGCTGTTGACCTCGCTGTAGAGGCTCTTGAGCGTCAATTGGAGAAAACAAAGAAAAAAAAGTAGCTCTTTGAATAAAAAAATGATGAAAATATTTTTGTGGATTAAAAAATATATCTAACTTTGCACCCGCTTGACAATAGTAAATATCTGTCGAGCGGTGCATTTTGCCTCTTTAGCTCAGTTGGCCAGAGCACGTGATTTGTAATCTCGGGGTCGTTGGTTCGAATCCGACAAGAGGCTCAAAAAGAGAAAGGCTTTAAATGCACAAGGGCGAATACCAGAGTGGCCAAATGGGGCAGACTGTAAATCTGCTGGTTTTTACCTTCGGTGGTTCGAATCCATCTTCGCCCACGCAAGTTGCGGAAGTAGCTCAGTCGATAGAGCATCAGCCTTCCAAGCTGAGGGTCGCGGGTTTGAGCCCCGTCTTCCGCTCAAAAGAAATAATGCCAATGTAGCTCAGCGGTAGAGCTCTTCCTTGGTAAGGAAGAGGTCCCGG
>JAFZDG010000183.1 GCA_017561285.1 Bacteroidaceae bacterium | reverse complement strand
CGCTACATACAAAGGCCTCCCCGTATCGGGCCTCATCCCCGCTGAGCAACTCGACAAGATTGCTGCCGACACAATGGTAGGTGGTGCTACATTGACCAAATTGCTCGGCACTTCGGCTTGGTATGCTCCCGGTGCAGCTGCAGCTATGGTAGCTTCGGCTATTATCCACAACGAAAAACGCATCATTCCTTGCAGCGTAATGCTCGAAGGCGAATATGGCCACAGCGACCTCTGCATCGGTATTCCCGTTGTATTGGGTAAAGATGGTATCGAGCGCATCATCGAGCTCGACCTCAACGCCGAGGAAAAAGCACTCTTCGATGCCAGCGCCGCTGCTGTTAAAAACACCAACGCAGCCCTCGCCGACGTTCTCTAATAACAGAAATTCCTAACAATACAGAAGAGCTTGCCCCGACACAATGAGGCAAGCTCTTCTTGTATAAATACGGAGACATTGTATCATCACGATACCTTAATATGACTACGAGGTTGTGCGCCCGATGGGTACACGACCTCGTAAATATATTTATTGTATATTACACAATACCCTCTACATTGCCATCATCGGCAAGGTGGATGTTGACAGCTTGGGGAGTTTTGCTCAAACCGGGCATACGCATAATGTCGCCGGCAAGAGCCACTACAAAGCCACTACCTGCATTGAGTTCGATATCTTTGATATTGATTTCAAAGCCTTCGACACTGCCATAGCGTTTGGCATCGGCACTGAACGAGAATTGTGTTTTGGCAATACATACGGGCAAGTTACCCATACCCCACTTTTCGAGCAGTTCTATTTGCTTCTGCGCCTTCGGGCCAAAGACTACCGAACCGGCACCATAAATATTCTTGGCAACTTTGGTAATTTTATCTTTGATAGAGTCTTCCAACTCATAGGCAAAGCGGATGGGTTGCGAGGGTTGTGTTTCGATAAGTTCAACAGCAGCTTGAGCCAACTCTGCTGCACCGGCACCACCCTCGGCATAGGCATTATTGATAACACAACGCACGCCCAATTTTTCGCAATGTTCCATAACCATAGCAATCTCCTCATCGGTATCACTTGCAAAGCGGTTGAAGCATACCAAAATGGTCTGTCCAAACTTGTGCAAATTGGCGACATGGCGATCGAGGTTGGCAAAGCCTCGAGTGAGACCTTGTGCATTGGGCAACTTAATTTCGGCTTCGGGCACACCACCATGCATCTTCAGAGCGAGTGTAGAGGCAACAAGAACCGTAAGGTCGGGTTTCAATCCGGCTTGACGGCACTTGATATCGAGGAATTTCTCGGCACCGAGGTCGGCACCAAAACCGGCTTCGGTTACAGTATAATCGGCCCACGACATAGCCATACGGGTAGCAATTACCGAGTTACAACCATGTGCAATATTGGCAAAAGGTCCACCATGAATAATAACAGGATTGTGCTCGGTTGTTTGCACAAGGTTGGGGTTGATAGCATCTTTAAGGAGAGCCACCACAGCGCCTGTCACACCCAGGTCATTGACGGTAAATGGGGTATCGTCATAGCGCACACCCAATACAATGCGACCGATACGCACATACAAGTCCTCAACACTGCGAGCCAAACAGAGGATGGCCATAATCTCCGATGCGGGAGTTATATCGAAACCTGTTTCGGTGGGGATACCATTGGACGAACCGCCCAAACCCGATACAATATTGCGTAACGAGCGGTCATTCATATCCATCACACGTCGCCACATTACTTTTTTCAGGCCTACTTGTTTCGAGCGGTTGTGATATAGATAGTTATCGAGCAAGGCTGCTATAAGGTTATTGGCCGAGGTAATGGCATGGAAGTCGCCGGTAAAGTGAAGGTTGATATCCTCCGAGGGCAAAACTTGCGCATATCCACCACCGGTAGCACCACCTTTCATACCGAAGCAAGGGCCTAATGAGGGCTCGCGCAAGGCAATGATAGCATTCTTGCCGATGTAGTTCAATCCCATACCCAATCCAATGCTAACGGTAGTCTTACCCACACCGGCTTTGGTAGCAGTGATGGCAGTAACGAGAATCAGGTGATTCTTGGCAACCTTTTTGTCATCTATGAGTTTGTAAGGAACTTTGGCTATGTATTTACCATAATTAAACACTTCGTCATCGGGAAAGCCAACTTTAGCAGCTATCTCACGAATATTTTTCAGCTTCGTTTCACGAGCTATTTCAATATCTGTTTTCATACTTATTACAATGTTAAAAGGTTAATTAATCAGTTTCTATCAGTTTTAGTTTATCTTCAAGTTTAAGCATCTCATCACGCAGTCGGGCAGCTTCAATAAAGTCCATTTGACGGGCTGCATCGAGCATATCTTTGCGCGTGCGCTCAATGGCCTTTTGCAACTGTGGAGCGCTCATATATTGCACCACAGGATCGGCTGCGATATTGGCCGAATGCACATATTCTTGAGCACAGGGCACTGCTGTTTTATCGCCTTTTTCGCCACGAGTGAGTATATCGCGTCTCGCTTTGTTAATGGCTTGCGGTGTGATACCATTGGCCTCATTATAAGCCAACTGCTTTTCACGCCGGCGATTGGTCTCATCGATAGTGAGTTGCATACTATCGGTTATCTTGTCGGCATACATTATAACAGCGCCATTGAGGTTGCGCGCAGCGCGTCCAACGGTCTGTGTGAGTGAGCGATGTGAACGCAAAAATCCCTCCTTATCGGCATCGAGTATAGCCACAAGCGATACCTCGGGCAAGTCGAGTCCCTCACGCAAGAGATTTACTCCCACCAATACATCATACACGCCACTACGCAAATCTTCGAGTATCTGTATGCGGTCGAGCGTATCGACATCGGAGTGTATATAATTGCTATGCACATCCATACGCAATAGGTAGCTGTTCAACTCCTCGGCCATACGCTTGGTAAGCGTAGTGACCAGCACACGCTCATTGCGCTCTATGCGCAACTGTATCTCTTCGAGCAGATCATCTATCTGATTGAGACTCGGGCGCACCTCGATTGTAGGATCGAGCAATCCGGTAGGACGTATAATCTGTTCTACAAATATACCCTCACATCTGTTCAATTCATAATCGGCCGGCGTTGCACTCACATATATGGTTTGCTTGACAAGCGCCTCAAACTCTTCAAATTTCAATGGGCGATTATCAACGGCAGCCGGCAGGCGAAAACCATACTCCACCAAGTTCATCTTGCGCGAAGCATCACCGCCATACATAGCGCGTATCTGAGGCACTGTAACGTGGCTCTCGTCTATTATCACCAAAAAGTCATCGGGGAAATAATCGAGCAAACAGAATGGACGCGTACCGGGGGCACGACCATCGAAATAGCGAGAGTAATTCTCAATACCCGAACAATAGCCCAGCTCTTTTATCATCTCCACATCGTATGTAACACGCTGAT
>JAFZDG010000182.1 GCA_017561285.1 Bacteroidaceae bacterium | reverse complement strand
TGTAGGAGAAGACTCAATAGATACCATCTCATGGGCCACCGGACTGAAAAGCGAGTGTGCCGTTCATTCGGGCGATGTGCGTCATCGCAAGGGCGACTGTGCCGAGTATATCGATGTGATACTCGATGAAGCACGCAAAGAGTTTCGTTATGTAGTCGTTACTGCCAACAACTACGAACGCCGCCCGATGAACAGTGTTGATGCCGCATTTGGCTATATGGAGCGAGAGCACCCCGAAGCCAACACCACCTGGATGCCCGAGACCACAGCCAACAGTTTCCGCTTCTCGTCAGAGGCGCAAGGCGTGCATATGGTTATTCTCGACCTCATACGCATGGAATATATTGTACTTGATATCGACAGCAATTCGCTACCCGTTGCTTATCTCGACACCGCGCTTATGCTCGACCTCATACGCCTATATACCCAAACACCGGCACTCGATATGTACACCCTTCTGCAATGGCACGCCCATGCACGAGGCACACTTGTAGCTACACCCGATGAGGCCGATATTGTGATGGATTATGAAAATTTCACCACCCAATATACCCAATGTTTGAAATATAAAGTGTAATTTTGCAGCATCAAACAAGACAACCCGACCATTAGGTCGTACCCACATAAGCAGGCTATCGGCGAAGTTACTTCTACCAGATGCTCCCTGAGCAACGTTATTTCACTTCCCGGCTCACCTGCTTTTTTTATGTTCTACGAGCAAGGTTATTTGGTTATATATCAACTTTTCATTATCTTCGCACTCTCATTATAAACAACGAACAAATTATATGAAAGATATTGTAGTGAGCGGTATTCGCTCAACCGGAAATTTGCACTTGGGCAACTACTATGGTGCTTTGCGCAATTTTGTAAAGATGCAAGAAGAGAGCAACTGCTACTTCTTCATTGCCGACCTGCATGCGCTCACAACCCATCCCGATCCGGCTATGCTCCACGAAAATGTTAAGAACATCCTCGCCGAGTACTTAGCAGCCGGTCTCGATCCCGAAAAATCGACCATCTTCATACAAAGCGATGTACCCGAAATATCGCAACTCTACCTCTTGATGAATATGCACGTAGGTATTGGCGAGTTGATGCGTACAGCTTCCTTCAAAGATAAAGCTCGCAAACAACTCCACCTCGATTCACGCGGAGACGAAAGCGAAGAGGCTATCGAAAAAGAGATTATCAGCGACTCATCCAAGAATCGTGTAAATGCCGGATTGCTCACTTATCCCACATTGATGGCGGCTGATATTCTCATTCACAAAGCTACCAAAGTACCCGTTGGTAAAGACCAAGAACAACACTTAGAGATGACACGCCGTTTTGCCCGCCGTTTCAACTCGGTATATGGTGTAGAATTGTTCCCCGAGCCCACCAGCTACAACTTTGGACAGGCAAGCATCAAAGTACCCGGCCTCGATGGCAGCGGAAAGATGGGAAAGAGCGAAGGTAACTGCATCTACCTTTGTGACGAAGAAAAGGTGTTGCGCAAGAAAGTAATGCG
>JAFZDG010000181.1 GCA_017561285.1 Bacteroidaceae bacterium | reverse complement strand
TGCGGTGGTACCGATCGAAGAGCCGACTACAAGTCTCGTAAACGGGATCAGGAGCACCAGTAAGATCAGGAACGGAAGCGAACGCGCTACATTCACAATGAATCCTATGATGCCGTTGACGAACACAACATTACTGTTGCAAACAAACCGAAAAATAGGTTTTTCTTCATAGTTTATAAAATATTGATTAATGATAAAATAACTTCCACGTTCTGCTATTTGCACCTACGCCATACAATGACATAACCGGTACACGAGAGGTCTATGTACCGTTATGATATGCATTGCACATTGTTATAAATGCAAATGAATGCACAAATGTAAACATAAGTTCACAATTTACCCCCCCCGATTGCTAAATTTTGTTAAATTCAGCAATCGGCTACGACTTTTGACAGTAACGCCTCGAAAAAGGGTATATAACAGAAAATAAAAAGGGAAAAATAGAGGAAAAAATGTGCGTATCACTACGCCCGGCTATCCGTCAGCGCCTCTACAACTTTGCGGGCCTTAGCCGGACCGATGAGCGCAGCCAACTCTTCGAGAGAGGCTTCACGTATGCGCTTCAGACTCTTGAAATGGCGCAACAGCGCATCGCTCGTTTGTCGGCCTATACCTTTAATACCATCGAGCGCCGACACCACTTGTTGCTTGCTGCGCTTGTTGCGATGGTGGGTGATACCAAAGCGGTGGGCCTCATCGCGCAGATGCTGTATGAGGCGCAACGACTCGGAATTTTTGTCTAAGTAGAGCGGTGTACTATCTTCGGGGAAATAGATCTCTTCGAGCCGCTCGGCAATGCCAATGATAGCTATTTTGCCACGCAAGCCCAGCGCTTCGAGCGAAGAGATGGCAGCACTGAGCTGTCCTTTGCCACCATCCACAACGATAAGTTGCGGCAACGAAACACCCTCCTCAAGTAGATGATGGTAACGCCTATACACGATTTCGCGCATCGAGGCGTAGTCGTCCGGGCCGGTAACGCTCTTGATATTGAAATGTCGATAATCTTTTTTAGACGGTTTGGCCATCTTGAAAACGACACACGCTGCCACCGCATTGGTACCTTGTATATTGGAGTTGTCGAAGCACTCGATGTGGATGGGCAGCTCATTCATATATAAATCCTTCTGCAGACGAGAGAGAATGCGCACCGCTCGTTGCTCGGGGTTGAGTTTCTCAGCCTGCTTGAGACGATCGACCTTGTATTGACGTACGTTCTGTATAGAGATATCGAGCAACTTACGCTTGTCGCCTCGCTCGGGGATGGTAATGTGCAACTGCTCGAAAGTGACCTCCGGCTCGAAAGGCACAATCACTTCGCGCGAGGTTGACTGAAAGCGGGCACGCAATTCGGCTATACCCAAAGCCAATATCTCAGCAGCAGTTTCATCGAGTTTTTTGCGATATTCGATGGTGACCGATTGTACGATAGAACCGCCCATTACGTGCATAAAATTGACAAAAGCAGCATTGTCGTCTTCATCGTACGAGAATACATCGACATGGCTTATGACACTACTCACCACAACCGATTTGGCTCGATAACGCTCTACAAGGTCATATTTTTCTTTGATTACCTGCGCCTCTTCATAGCGCATTTGGGCGGCTAAATCGAACATTTCGGTCTTGAGCATATCGCACAAACGACCGGTATTGCCGTTGAGAATATGCTTCACCGCCTCGATATATGAGGCATACTCTTGTGGCGAGATGCGACCTTCGCAACAACCTTTGCACCGCTTGATGTGATACTGCAAGCACACCTTGTGTCGGCCGCCTGCCAGCGCATCGGGCGTGAGCGACAAGCGACAAGTGCGCAGCGGATAGAGGTCGTGAATGAGCTCGATCATTGTCTTGGCAATGTGTACGTGTGCGTAAGGCCCGTAATACTTGGCACCACTACCCCGCTCGACTCGGCGGGTAAGAAATACGCGGGGATAATCCTCTTTGGTAACACATATCCAAGGGTAGGTCTTGTCGTCTTTGAGCAAGACATTGTAGCGAGGACGATACTTCTTGATAAGGCTGTTTTCGAGGTGTAGCGCATCTTCTTCTGTGCCCACTACGATATACTTGAGGTCGGCAATATTGCGCACCAGCACGCGCGTTTTGGGAGCATCATCGTGCTGCTTGTTGAAGTATGACGACACACGCCTCTTTAGATTTTTGGCCTTACCCACATATATAATCGTGCCCTCTTTATCGAAGTACTGGTAAACACCGGGACTATCGGGCAAGAGGGCAAGAATATCTTTGATATGTTGTGTGGTTGCAGCCATAAATCGATAGGGTTACGACACGCATTACTACGCATCGCCAATAGATTAGTATGTGATAAGAGCGTCTATCTCGACATCGGCAGGGAACAGCTCACGACCTTTCAAAAATTCGAGTTCGGCAATAAAGCTCACATAGATTTTTTTAGGATTGAAACGTTTGGCCAGGAGATATGCAGCATACATAGTACCACCTGTAGCCAAAAGATCATCGTGCAACAACACCACATCGTTTTCGTCAATCGCATCAACGTGTACCTCTATGGTATCGACACCATACTCTTTGGTGTAACTTTCGCTCACTGTATTGGCAGGCAATTTACCGGGCTTGCGCATAGGAACAAATCCGGCACCTATCTTCTCGGCAACAATAGGTCCCATAATAAAGCCTCTCGACTCTATGCCCACAACTTTAGTTATACCCTTGTCGGCATAGCGTTCGCTGAGCATCTGTGCAGCGGTACGCAAGCCCTCTTTGTCTTTGAGCATAGTGGTGATATCCTTAAACAAAATACCCTTTTGAGGGAAATCGGGCACATCACGCACGAGAGTCTTTAGTTCATCAATTGTCATCATTTCTATCAGTATTATTGGTTATTATTTTTATTGTTATCAAGTATTTAAAAGCGCGTTTCGGCACAATGTTTCACGTGAAACATCATCGTCCCATAAGCACCAGCAAGATATTGATATCGCTGGGCGAGATGCCGGGTATGCGAGCCGCCTGAGCAATGGTTTCGGGGTTGATGCGAGCCAATTTTTGGCGAGCCTCTGTCGAAATTTGCTGTATGCTCATATAATCGAACTTATCCTTAATGCGTATATTTTCGAGGCGGGCTATCTTGTCGGCAATCATCTGCTCGCGTTCAATATATCCGCTATACTTTATCTTTATTTCGGCCGCTTCGACAATCTCCTCTCGGCGTGAAGGGATAGCATCTATTTTGCGCTGCAGGGCTTGTACCATAGGTGCAAGTGTGTTTATATCGAGCTGCGGGCGCACTATCAAATCGTATAGTTTCACTCCTTGACGCAGGGGTTGATGCCCTGCCTGCTCCAATTTATCATTGATTAGAGCCGCCTTGATAGAGTAATTTTGTGCAAATTCTACCAAGTCATCTACAGCAGCTCTCTTGGTACGAAGCAATTCATATCGCTCGCCGGAGGCAAGTCCCAAACGGTAGGCACGCTCGGTGAGACGCATATCCGCATCGTCCTGGCGGAGCAAAATACGATATTCGGCTCTTGAGGTAAACATCCGGTACGGCTCATCTACACCTTTTGTAACCAAATCATCAATAAGCACACCAATGTAAGCATCGTTACGGCCCAACACAAAGGACTCACCCCCATGACAAGCTATATGGGCATTAATACCGGCCACCAAGCCCTGTCCGGCAGCCTCTTCGTAGCCGGTAGTACCATTGATTTGGCCGGCAAAAAAGAGTCGTTTGACAAGTTTCGTCTCGAGTGTATGCAACAACTGCGTAGGATCGAAATAGTCGTATTCAATGGCATATCCGGGACGATAAATGCGCACATCGCGAAAAGCAGGTATCTCCTTGAGCGCCGCCAACTGCACATCGATGGGCAGTGACGAAGAGAAACCATTGAGATAAAACTCTTGGGTTGTTTCGCCTTCCGGCTCAAGAAAGAGTTGATGCTCGGTTTTATCGGGGAAAGTAACTATTTTGGTCTCAATACTGGGACAATATCGAGGTCCTATACTCTGTATTTGGCCATTATACAACGGCGAATCGGGCAGACCTTTGTGCAAAATATCGTGCACACGTTCGTTTGTATATACCGTCCAACAACTACGCTGCTGCAAAGGTCGGGGCTTGAAATCAAGATAAGAGAATTTATGAAAGTCATTCTCGCCTTTTTGCTCGATGGTTTCGTCAAAGTGTACACTTCGACCATCGATACGAACAGGTGTAG
>JAFZDG010000180.1 GCA_017561285.1 Bacteroidaceae bacterium | reverse complement strand
GGCTGTCCGATAAAATGTGTACTTTTACCCATGGTTAAACTTGTTTGTCGCAAAACAAAAGTAACCAAAAAGGACTGATTCCCACAAATGGAACCAGTCCTAATTTTTATTCCCTAAAAAGTTTTATCGGACAGCAATAATATTATATATGTATAGTGCGAATTATATTTTATCGCCAAAAACAAACTACAAAGTGTGTAAGTAAGATATAAGATTGCGAATATCTTCTTCGGTAGTGTCCCACGATGTTACCAGACGCATCTCGCCCTCGGGCTCGTTCCAATAGTAAAAGTAATATTGATCGTGTAGCTTATGCGACTTCTCTATGGGCATTGTGAGGAACAACTGATTGCTCTCTACGGGTTGCGTAAAGGTTACGTCATCTATTTTTTGCAATTCGGCGGCAAGCAGTGCGGCCATCTCATTGGCATGGCGAGCGCAGCGCAACCACAGGTCGTTTGTAAGAAATGCCTTAAACTGAGCCGAGAGATAGCGCATCTTACTGGCCAACTGGCAAGCTTGTTTACGAGCATACCTACCCTCTCCCACTAAGTTCCGGTTGAAAATAACCACACACTCAGCTCCCATAAGGCCGTTTTTGGTACCACCCAGTGTGAGTGTATCTATGCCACATGCTCCCGACACTTCGTCTATCGACAAGCCTAATGCGGCAGCGGCATTGGCTATGCGCGCACCGTCCATATGCACTTGCAAGCCATGAGCGTGTGCATAGTCGCACAACTCTCTCAGTTCGTGCGGTTTATATATTGTGCCCAACTCTGTGCATTGACTTATATATATTGCTCCGGGCTGCGAATGATGCTCAACACCGAAGTTTATCATATAAGGTGCTAACAATTGGGGAGTTAGCTTTCCATCGGGGGTATTTATGGTGCGAATGAAACATCCTGTACCTTTGCCCGGTGCGCCACACTCATCTACGGCTATGTGGCCGGTCTCGGCACAGAATATTATGTGATATGGGCGTGTCATCAGTTGCAATGCCATCGTATTGCTACCTGTACCATTGAATACAAACAGAGGCTCGCAAGGTCTCGAGAATTGTTTCTTTACCAACTCGGTAGCCTCCTCGGTCCATATGTCATCGCCATACCCCAGTGCATGACCGGCATTGGCATCTACAAGCGCCTGCATCACCTCGGGATGCACACTCGAATTATTATCCGATGCAAAACTTCTCATTTTTTCTTATATATAATGTATGTTTCTATAACCGTCCAAATAAACCAACCTGTAAACGTGCCTGCCAAACTCAAAAGCACCTCGGGGTTTGTCAACTTATCGCCCGTAAATGGGTATATAAGAGCCATTAACCCGGTGGTACACAGCGAAAATACGACCGACTCTATAATTGCCCTTATTACAAATTTTCTCATGAAATCTTTAATTTTTGATTTACAATATTACAGCATAAATTCTGCAAATACAAGATAAATTACGCTGTCATATCACAATTAACACCTTTTAACCCATAGGGGGGTAAATAGTTAATCATTGTTTAAATTTGTAGGTTAAAATCAATAATAACATCTTTCAAAAATAACAATTCGATCGCATATTCAATAGATTACTAACTAAATAACAATGAATTATGAAAAAATTACTAACTTTTCTCATGCTGCTCACGGCATCGCTGCCACTGTGGGCATATGAGTTTGAACACGATGGTTTCTACTACGACTGGCTATCGGAAACCGAGGTAAAATTAACTCATGGAGATGATCCATTTAGCGGAAATTACAACTACAGTGGTTATATTACTGTTCCGGCTACAATCGTTTATAAAGATGTAACCTACAATGTTACCACTATTGGCAAATATGCTTTTGCCAATTGCCCCAACTTGACAGTGCTCGATATTCACGAGAATATTCAAGTTTTGGAAAACAATTATTTAGAGGGCAATACGCAAGACTTGGTCATAATAATGCGTAGCACCAACCCTCCGGCTTGGGCCGATCCTTACGAGTATTTCTATAAAGGTGCATGGACGCTGAAAATACCTATGGAGGCATACGACTTGTACGAGCAACAAGGATGGATGCAAGATTGGAAGGTAATAGACATCAATGAAGAAGCGTTCATTCCCACAGAGTTTGAGAAAGATGGGTTCTATTACAAAACAACCTCCGACACCGAGGTAGAGCTCATCCGGGGCGAAACAGAAGCATACGACCAAAGCGAAATCACCATTCCTGCCACTGTCAATCACGAGGGTGTTACCTACACCGTAACGG
>JAFZDG010000179.1 GCA_017561285.1 Bacteroidaceae bacterium | reverse complement strand
GGGAAGGTAATACCATATACACGAATGAGCTGAGGACGTTTTTCGTCACCACGCCAGTATGCTCCGGCCAAAGAGTTTATCTTAACAGCTTTGATAACGCTTGTATTGGGGATGTGCGGACCACGGCACAAGTCGGTAAACGAGCCTTGTGTGTAGGTGGTGATAGTGCCATCCTCAAGTTCGTTGATAAGTTCTACTTTATATACCTCGCCACGATCGCCAAATAGTTTCAAAGCATCGGCTTTGCTTATTTCTTGACGTACGATAGGCTCTTTGCGAGCAGCAAGCTCAAGCATCTTTTCTTCGATGCGTGCAAAGTCGGCAGCAGTGAGTGTGTGTTCTCCGGGATCTACATCATAGTAGAATCCGTTTTCCAACGCAGGACCGATACCAAATTTGATACCGGGATACAATATTTGCAAAGCCTCGGCAAGAAGGTGAGCTGATGAGTGCCAGAAGGCGTGTTTACCCTCGGCATCGTCCCATTTGAAGAGCTTGATTGATGCATCTTTCTCTACAGGACGCATCAAGTCCCAAGCTTCGCCATCTATTTCAGCTACCAACACATCTTGTGCAAGGCGCGAACTGATGCTCTCGGCTATTGCAAGCGGTGTTACACCACTCTCAAATTCTTTTACCGAGTTATCGGGGAATGTGATTTTAATCATCTTATTATTAGTTTATTTTGTTTTTATTCGGTGTATATAAAGGAGCAAGCATAATGCTCTCCAAAATATGAGCGACAAAGTTAGCAATTTATTTGTAATAGAGGAAGTTTTTCGAAAGAAACTATATATAAGAATGTCGTTATATCATAAATTTAATGATTAACGATGTCACAACTATAGGAGATATAATACTTACGGTTGTTTGTCGGGGCACGTAAATAAGACTTCCATACCATCATACGCTGCTTGAAGAGGCGATGGCAATGTTTCATTGAGTTCTTTATGTGGCGCGTGCAATTTATGATACATATGGGTTATATACACCGGTTGATTGACCGGAGGTGTGTAGCGATTGGTCTTTTGTAATACGTGTACCATGCGTAGCACATCGCCAACAGTTGAGTGCACAAATATACGAAAGTCTTCTTCATGCTCCACCCCCATGGTAGCCTCCATTATAATGGCTGTAATAGGATTGGCTTTAGAGTCGTGTGCATCTACACCGGCTATACGAGCTGCTTTGGCAGTCAGTCCGGCAGTATCGGTTGCATACAACAATCTCACACCTTCTTTTTCGATAACGTACATCAAAGGTTGCTCTTGCAGACTCACAAAATGGTTGGCAGGAAGTGGCAAAAATGTAACATTGCCTATCACTACCGGCACTCCTTCGTAAAGCGGTATTATACGAGGCATAGGCAAATGCATCTCTTGCGACAATCGCTCAAAATCCGATTGAGCTTTTTCTAACCATGTATGGCTCATATAAACCTCTTTCACCCCAATGCGCAAAGCCAATGATGGATTGTAGTGATCGCCATGCGAATGGGTATATACCACAACATCAGGAGAAACTCCTTGTGGCAACATATCTACAGCCGATTGTGTAAAATCAACCAATATATGACCTTCAACTAATATACTCGAATGTCGACGTAGCTCGCTATCATTATTATCAGCGCTCCAACCAGCCGAGCCGGTACCTAAAAATCTTACGCGCAAATCGTTATTGTTTTGTACAGCATTTTCCACACGAACATTTCCTACTGCGATTGTTGCGATAGAAAAAGAAAGTAATAACAAAAGAATTAGTTTTTTCATATTTATATACTTTAATAAGCTAAACAAATAAATGTTTATTCGCCCATTCGTTTGAGTATATTGTAAGCTGCCATTACTCCCAACTCGCCGGCTCTCGACAGGTCTTCGCGTCCTTGTGCTTCATTGCCGGCTTTGAGGTGTGCAAGACCTCGATTGAAGTAGGCATTGGCCATATCGGGTTGCAAGCGTATCGCTTCGTTGTAATCGGCGATAGCCTCATCGATGTTTTCGAGTACAAAGTACAGGTTGGCTCTATTGTAATAGGCATATTCAAATCGTGGCGATAATTCGATGGCACGCGTGAGGTCTTGTAGCATCAAATTGTATTGTATGCGTACGTTCTCGCGCGATAATTGTGGTGTCGATGTCTCATTTTTCAATGCTGCTTCGGCCCGCATATATTCAAGATTTTTATATCGCAAGGCTGCTCGTTGGAAATAGGCCAACATAAAGTTGGGGCTTTGCTCTATGACTTTTTCTATGTCATCTATGGCATCGGAGTAGTCTTGTAGGAGCATCAAATCGAGCGATCGACCGAGGTGGTTGAGTATCGTGTTTTGTTTTTGTTCATCGATGGCTTTGCCATATGCTATGGCCGATGCAAAATGCTCGGTTATTTGTGTCGGTTCAAGTACAGCCTCTTCGTTGGTGATGACCAATTGGTGTGCAAAGGCTCGCTGTTCATTGAGTCGGTCGAGTTCGTTGGCAAAGGCATTCGATGGGCGTAGTTCGTTGGGGCGCTCATAGTAACTGAGTAGATACATAGGTTGTAACGAGACTGTTACGTTGCGGTCTTGTACCCGGCCTCGTACTTTGCTCTCGTACTTAGGTTCAAAGGCTTTTGCCAAGTCTTCATCGGCAACCATCAAACGGTCGTATTTGCTTATGTTTTTGTCCGACTCCTGGCGTGCGCGAATGTTATCTGATGCTTTTTCCGATGCTTGAGCTACCAATTCGGGATTGTTCTTTTGGGCTTCTTGTAGTTTCATTGCTGCCGTAAAGTCCTTTTCACCGCCTTTTATGTCGCCATTTTTTCGCTTGCTCTCAGAGCGAGAGAACATTGCTTCGGCATATTCGGGATATACCTCAAGTACGGCATCAAAGTCGGCAATTGCCTCGCTATATAGTCCTATGAGGTCGTATAGAATAGCTCTGTTGAGTATGGCCATATAGTTGTGTGGCTCTCGTTTTATTACCTCCGTAAAGTCTTCGATGGCTCGGTTGCGTTCGCCTACTTGCGCTCTCAATAATCCTCGGTTGTAATATATCATTATGCTCGAAGGATCGAGTTGTTGAGCGTAGTCGTAGTCGGCCATAGCACCACGCAGGTCGTAGGTGTAATATCTTATAAGAGCACGATTTATATATGTTTCGGCGCGCTTGGGGTTGAGGCGTACGGCATCGTTCATATCTTGTAGTGCTCCTTGATAGTCGTTGTCATATTTCACACGCAACATAGCACGTAGCTCATAGGCCTCCGATATGTTTTTGTTGAGTTCTATGGCTTTGTCGTAGTCGGCACGTGCTGCCAGTGTATCGCCTTGTATAATGTGAAACTGCCCTCGAGTGAGGTAAGCCGGGGCATATGATGGATAGTTGCTTATAACCTCATTGTAGCTTGCAAGGGCTGCATCGTATTGTTCCGATTGTGTGTAGGCAATAGCCAAGTTGTTGAGCAAATCGCGGTTGGAGGGCGAGTGTTTCAGCCCCTCAAGATAGTCTTCAATGGCACCACTGTAATTTTGCATCTGTTGGCGTACGACACCTCGCAGGTAAAATACATTGTTGAAATATGGATTGCGTTCGATGCAGGCAGTGGCATCCTCTTCGGCACCTTTCAGGTCATCGAGGCTGAGCTTTGCTACTGCGCGGTAATAGTATGGATCGGCCCAATAGGGCTTGAACTTTATGACTTGATTGAAGTATTGAATGGAGAGTACATAATCTTCAAACTGCAAGGCGTTGCGACCTATATTCATAACGCGCTCGGTGTTGATTTGCGCTACCGCAGGGGTAGCCGCAAAGCAGCACGTAATACTTAGCAATATGTATAGCAATGTTCGTTTCATTGACATATATATAATGTGCAAAAGTAAACAATTAATATGAGAGTATAAAAGCTGTTTATTATTTTTTGTTTTTTTTCTTTTTTATCATAATATGACTCTCGATTACATAATCTTATTCGTATCTTCGCAACGTAAATATTTAAATAGGATTGAAGAATGAAAAAATCACAAGTTTTACTATCATTTTGTGTAGTTGCCATCTTGTCGTTTACATCGTGCAAAACTGCGCAAAAGCTTCCTGTAAGCACAAATAACGATACAGCAACTACGGCACAACAAGTACTTTCTCATATGAAGGCTCTACCTATAGAATTGCTCAACGGAGAGTGGCTTTTTACACAAGCCTTAGGAAAAAAAGTGGTGGGAGATGAGCCTGTTCGCATCATCTTCGACACACAATCGCATAGAGTATATGGTAATAATGGATGCAACACATTTAACGGTACGCTCATAATGGAAAAAAATTGTACTATGTCTTTTGGCAATTGTATCACTACTACCGTAGCTTGTCGTCCCGAAGTGACCGATGGCAATGTGATGCAGGCTATTGCAACTACACATTATTATAATGTAGTAGAGCGTAACAATAATGCCATTGTTATCGAATTGCTCGATGGTAAAGGTGGTCGTGTAGCCCTCATAGAGCGTCAGATGCGTGAGTTGCTCAATGGTATGTGGGAAATTGTAGAAGTAGATGGTAAAAAAGTGCGCCTCGAAGAGAAACCTTCGATGGTACTCGATATTGAGAGTTGTAAGCTCACAGGTAACTCGGGCTGTAATATTATGAATGGTGAGATTGAGTATGATGATACAACAATCAACAATGCCATTCGTTTTACAGGTATAGCCTCTACCCGTCGTATGTGTACACCCAAAGCTATGGAGGTAGAAGATGCAGTGCTCGATGCTATCAACAAAATAGATGCTTTCCGCATTCTCGACAATAATCGTGTCGGTCTGTAT
>JAFZDG010000178.1 GCA_017561285.1 Bacteroidaceae bacterium | reverse complement strand
GTGCGGTAATGGTGTTGTCGGGATCGTTTTTAACGGTGTCGATAGAGGCTATAATCTTGCCCAACTCGGTGCGGTTGTTGCGATAGTCGGGGTAGATGACTGTTTCGCTCACAGGGAAGTCGATAAATGCCGATCCGCTGAGAATGCGCGTTTTCACTTTCTCGGGCAGGGGACGTACATATACATATAGCGGGCTGAATACCAGTTCTTTGTACAAGCCGATGCCTATAGACTCGCATGCCAGCAATTTGTGACAGCAACCATACTCCTTGCGTTCTACCTTGAGGTAGGCTCCATCCATCCACGCTTGGTAGGGTACTACAACGCTATAGTCTATGGCTCGGGGGGCTTCCGAAGCACGATAGTTGTTGCCCTTGCCATCGGCTACCAGCGGGGTGTTGTTGCGAATGTATTGGTAGTAGCGATTGCGACCATAGAGAGCCATAGCCTCGAGCGCAATGCTGTCGGTGGTGCTTACGAGCATAGGGGTGATAACGGTGGCACGATCGGCCTTGACGCTGAGCGAGTGCAAGTCGATGTCCATCGTTATGGTCATATATTCGCCGCTGCGCTTCATACTGAGGTTGTCTATCGTAACACCGGCAATGTTCTGTGCCACAACGGCTATGTGTAGAAGTAATAGTGCTGCTATTGTTGTAATGATGCGTTTCATACCTACTGCGATTTGGGTTGTGTGTTAGAATAGATATACCAAGTTGACTGCTGCTTTGGTGGGACCTACGTAGTGGTGCTCCTTGTTCTCTTCGACCTTGCGACCACAACCGGCACACTCAAAACGGTCGTAGCGGGTGTAGCTGTAACCAATGCCCAGTTCAAGCTCGAGGTTGAAGTGCTTGCCCAAAATGAAGGCATAGCCGTAGGCAATACCTCCACCTACAAACCAGCCTTGAAAACGAGAGTTGGAGAGGCGCGAAAAATCGGTACCCAAGAAGTTGATGTTGTTGGGTATGCCTCCTACGTTGTACTGTCCCGAGTGTGCGTGTATGCCCAAGAAATGTCCGGCAAATTTCTCGCAGAACCAATAGCGGGCTTCGGGTTGTACAAACCAATGCTTCCACTTCATGTCGTTGGGCATATTCCAGGCATTGAGGTTGCCCGATACATCGAGAGTCCATTGTTGGGTGAGCGCAAACTCCATTCCAAGATTGACGCTGGCGGTTGCATCGTATGCCAAGTTGGTCTTGATGGCTACGTCTTGTGCCTTGACCTCGGGGATATATAGTATAGCTGCGATGAGCATAAGCAACCGGCAGCTTGTTTTGAGTGTTTTCATTGCGTGATGAATAATTGGTTACAGTTTTTATCTTACGCATTTATTGGGGCTGTGATTTTTCTCTATTATATAGATGTGTAATGTCGAAAAATAGCCAATTGCAAAATTAGTAAGTTTTTAATAAAATTCCAAAAGGATTGTGTGTATAAATGAAAATTGTTTTAAAATATTACATATCGTGGTAAAATGCTATCAAAAATTATTGCTGTCCGATAAAACTTTTTAGGGAATAAAAATTAGGACTGGTTCCATTTGTGGGAATCAGTCCTTTTTGGTTACTTTTGTTTTGCGACAAACAAGTTTAACCATGGGTAAAAGTACACATTTTATCGGACAGCC
>JAFZDG010000177.1 GCA_017561285.1 Bacteroidaceae bacterium | reverse complement strand
GACACCCGATGTTGTAAACTACTTTGATGAGCAATACAACAATTGCTCTATCCGTTATGGCGACCTCAAGAAACAACTTGCCGAGGACATTCTCAAAACCACAACACCCATACGTGAACGTATCCTTGATATACGCAGCAACGACGAATACCTAAGACGCGTAGTAGCTCAAGGTGCCGAACGTGCTCGCGAAAGTGCCGCCCTCACCCTCGATGAAGTACGCAAAGTTATGGGTTTCAAGGCTTTTTGATACCAAACTATACCAACATATAACAACGGATTGCATATCGATGCAATCCGTTGTTGTTTTTCTTACAGACCTCATTAATCACCACTCAACCACAACAACGCATCCACCAACACATAGCAACATTCCAATACATTAAAATAGCATTTTGACAGCATAGCAAAACATTTCATTATTGCACAACAGCCGGCCGATGCAACAAACATTCTTCTACAATTGTTACATATTGCAAAAAGCCCAAAGTTTCTCTATAAAAGAGAGTTGTAATTGGCAAATGTTTCGTAATTTTGTGCCGAAATTAATGTTACTGTGCATATACAAATAGCGAACAAATTTAATTAAATAATTACCTATTTATGAAGAAAACACTCTCCATCATCGCGTGCGCATTGTTGAGCATCTGCTCGGCTTGGGCACAAGAGGGTCCCGTTATCAAAAAATTTATCTTTGATGACTCGGCCATTATTAACGGTATGTCGGACAACGGCCAATACGCTTGCGCCAATGCCTTCAATGCCGAGGATGCACTGATACAAACCGGTGCTCGTCTTATTGAAATTGACACAGAGACAGTAACAGACTTGACAGCCAACCATGGCACATTTGCCTCAATGGGTACTGCCGACGTAACCAACGACGGTAGCATTGTAGTTGGTGAGCTCAATCACAAACCGGCCTACTGGTCAAAGGCAACCGGTATGTGGACCCAACTTCCTTGCGAGGATAGTGAGTGGTATGGCGAAGTAAAGGCTATTACCCCCGATGGTAAATATGCCGTAGGTAGCCAATCGATCGACGAGGATGGATTCTACTCTCTTCCTGCATTGTGGGATATGACTACCGGCGAATTGATAGAGTGCCCCGGCATACCTGAGTATGATATGACCGGTAAGAATCAAGACCAAAACTGGTTTAACCAAATTTCGACCGATGGTAAGCTCATCTTGGGTTGTATCTCATACAGCTACGTTTCAAACCAATTCTACTACATTTACGATGTAGATAAAGAGACTTATACGCCTATAGGTTTTACCGAGGACAACAAGCGCTTTACACCCGTTGTCGATGGTATTTTCTTTATAAACAGCGCCAACTTCAGCAACAACGCCGAGTGGGTAACAGGTCGTGCCTATATGTATAAGGCTATAGAAGGAAACGAATTTGGCAATCAATATGAGACATCGTTCGTTTACAATGTCAAGAACGATGAGTTTACTCTTTACGACACATCATTCGACAGCGATATGGTTGCCAGCACCATCGACAACAACGGTCATGCAATGGCAGCTACCCCCAGTGGTACACCCATTCGCGAATGGAGCATACGCAATGGAGCCTATTGGTTCCCCTTCAACCAAGTTTTGAAGCAACAATATGGCTATGATTTCTATGCCAAGACATCATTCGAAAACACCGGTACACCCTTGTTCATCAGCGACGACAACAAGCGTGCCACTGTTATGGTTGACCCCTATTCATCATACGTTGTAACACTCCCCACAACATTCAGCGAGGCTTGCAACGGCGTTGACTTGCTTGGTTCATACATTGTATTCCCCAAAGAGGGTGCTACAATCTCACGCCTCAAAGAGATTACCATAACCTTCGACCATGACATTCAAATCATGGGTGCTAAGACTTGTGTAGAGATACGCAACGCTGCCGGCGAGACAGTATATAACTCAATCGGCTTTAGCGCAAGTGGCAAGAAAGCAACCATTACCTACCGCAGTGGTTCGCTCAGTGCAGGCGAGAAATACACATTGCATATACCTGCCGGTTCTATCGCGTTGGCTATGGACAAGAACATG
>JAFZDG010000176.1 GCA_017561285.1 Bacteroidaceae bacterium | reverse complement strand
TGTATGTAGATCGACTCGCACCCGCCCCCTCGACAAAGAGCAAATAGAGAGAATAACAGCCGAACTGCAACGTCTCATCGATAAGCACAAGAGCCTTGCCATAGCATATGCCGTAAGCACCATCCGATACCCTCGCAACCATGTCATCGAAGTGATACGAAAACTCATAGAAGAGGGTATATTGACAAGCAATGGCATAGAAATATCGAGGAGCGAATAACCTATATACCCCGTAGTAAATGCCATTGGCATAGCTCTGACGGGACAAATACAACACCTATAGACAAACCCACGAAGTATGATAATGAAAGGAGTTTTTACGATATTGCTATTTTACGTTCTTGGTAACGGTTTGAGTCACCTCATCGGAGGCATCATTCCGGGTAGTGTATGCGGTATGCTACTGCTCTTTATAGCCTTGTGCTTACGCATTGTCAAGCCCGAAAGCGTGCGCAATGTAGCCCACACGCTCACCCAAAATATGGCCGTATTCTTTGTACCGGCCGGGGTGGGAATTATGGCACAATATGACCTGATAGCGCAAAATTGGGCAGGAATACTCACCATCACTATCGTATGCACCCTGCTCGTACTACTCTCTACCGGTGCAATTGTACAATATCTCGACAAAAAACACAGAAAAAACAAAACACACGACCGACTATGAAAGAGATTATATCATCCACCCCCGCTATGCTTCTGCTCGTCATTGGCAGTTACTACATAGGCACACTGCTATACCGCCGCATACGCTCGGCATGGGTGCATCCCGTTGCGGTAGCTATGATACTCTGCATTGTTGCGCTGCTCGTGTTGGACATCGACTACCCCACCTTCAAGGCCGGAACAGCCTTTCTCGACTTCCTCTTAGGCCCCACCGTTGTAGCATTGGGCTATCTGCTATATGAACAAATAGAGCATCTGCGCGGTCGAGAGATAGCCATCTTTGCAGCCACTATCATAGGCGGAGCGGTGGGCATTACAAGTGTCATTCTGATAGGGCATCTCTTTGGGCTTGACGAGACACTCATCGCCTCACTCACACCCAAGTCGGCCACTATGCCCATTGCCATACCCTTGTCCGAACTCTCAGGCGGACTACCGGCAGTGACAGCCGTTGTCGTATTCCTCACCGGACTTGTAGGCAGCCTCATAGGCCCATGGTTGCTTGACGTATGCCACATCACCCACCCCATCGCACGCGGACTCGCACTCGGATCGGCCTCACATGGCATAGGCACCTCACGAGCCATCGAACTCGGAGCAATCGAAGGCGCAGTAAGCGGCCTCGCCATCGGCCTCACCGGCGTAGCCATATCACTACTACTGCCATTGGTAGAGTGGATGATGTAGATGCCGAAAAAACATCGCACAAACGCCACAACCACACCCCATCGGCACAAAAAAAGAATAAAACGGAGCAAAACCACCACTTTTCTTGCCGTTATCGGCAAGAAAATAACCGTCTTTGCATAAAACCAAAATTCTGGCAGGGTGAATACATTTATAAATGTAACCAGCGGTTGTATCAGCTTTTTTTGACACAACCGCTGGTTTTATATAAGATAAGTCGCAAGGACTATACTATCACACAGTTATCAACTCGTACTCGCGGGTGCCGAGGCCGATTTTTTCGCCATGCTCGAGGGCGGCACGCCAGTGGGTGTCGGGGTGTAGGAGGTGGAATTTGTCCTCGCCTTCGAGTGTGCCATGGTTGTGGTTGCAATGGAGAATGTTGTCCGACTTCAATGCCGGAGCGGCTATAACGAGGTCGGCACAGGCTTGGTCGAGGGCTACGGGGTCGGTCGATGCAAGGATACCGATGTTGGGCACAATGGGGGCATCGTTGTGGTTCCAGCAGTCGCACTCGGGCGATACGTCGACAATGAAGCTCACATGGAAGTGGGGCTTGTCCTTGAGTACGGCTTGGGTATATTCGGCTATCTTGTAGTTGAGGCGTTCAGTGGTGTCGCTCTCGCCGGGTACGGCGGCATTGTATTGGCACATAGCTATACACTGTCCACAACCTACGCAACGGGTGTAGTCGATTGTGGCTTTGCGATCGACCAGCGACAATGCTCCATGCGCACAGTTGCGCACACACATACCGCAACCTATACATTTGTGCTCTTTGATGCGAGGTTGCGAACCGCTGTGCAACTCGAGCTTGCCACC
>JAFZDG010000175.1 GCA_017561285.1 Bacteroidaceae bacterium | reverse complement strand
GTACCGAGATTACCGATCGTCTCGATGACCTTGAATTGCGAGTAGATAATATAGAGAATACTCAAATTGCAACCATCAGTCAGCAAATTACATCTATCAACAACTCAATCTTGTTACTCAACAATACAGATAAAGAATTAAAAGAATATATATCTACTCTTGAAGCAGAAGCAAAGTTGCTGGAGGAAAAACTTACCGATACAAATACCCAGATTGATAGCATAAAAAATGAACTTTCTGAAGCTATCACAACAGAAAGTGCTAATATATTGGCTGAATTAGAGGCTTTCAGGGCAACTGTAAACGAAGAGCTGGAATCAATAAAAATAGCACTCGAAATCCTCAAAGCTATGAATGGCGCATTGGAAATGAAAATTGATACTCTCAGAGAATATATCGATGAACAATTGGCCTCTACCGAGGACTGGGCTAACGCAACATTTGCCACACTGGAGCAGTATAACGAAATAATCACTTGTATTGCAACAATTGAAGGAACCATCAACGGTATTAATGAGAGTATCACAGCTCTCGAATCTCGTATCAATGAGAAAATTGTATCGGAAATAGAACAGGCAAGCACTATTCTATCGGCCGATATTCAAAAAGCAATAGAGAATATAACCCAAGCATATACCGAAGCTATTACATCTACCAGTGAAAACATTACCGAAGCTTATACCAAAGCTCTCAGCCAAGCCATATCGGATATAGAATCTTCTATGAAGCTATGGGTAAACGAACAACTCACAGCTTACTCTACCATAGTACAAACAGAGGCAAAAATTAATGCATTGCAAAGCGAAACAGACGGAAAACTATCGGCACAAAAAACGTATTTAGAGGCTCTTGTAAACGCTCTGTCAACAAGTGTTACAACCGATATTACGGCTATCAGAAAGCAAATTGAAGAAATAGATAATGCTATCGCTCAGAACGCCAAGGAAATTGAATCGCTACGTGAAGAACTTGCTAAGCAAAAGGAAGAAATAACCGAGGCATACACATCGGCCATAGCTGAGGCTATTGCTTCTGCCCAGGGCGAAATGAGCAAAGAACTTGCCGAAGAAATTGCAGCTATTAACGAGCGTATAAATCAATCGGACATCGCAGCCATAGAAACTCTGATAGCCAACTGCAAAGCACGTTTAGAGAATGTTGAATCTGACATCGCACAACTCAAAAGCGATGTACTTCAATTACAAATAGACGTTGAAGAACTACAAGAATTGACTGAAAAACTCTTGGCACAGATTCAATCTATCTCCTATATACCCAAGTATGCCGACGGTAATGAGACTATGTACTATACCGTTAGTAATGGTATTATTATAGCAGGAAATGCTACACTCGATTTTGAAATGCAACCTGCTACTACAGCAAGAGAATTGGTCGAAGTGTGGGAGAGAGCCCTAAGTGCCAAAGCCGTATATACTACCATAACTCGCGCTGCAGGCGACTTTGTTAACCTTGATATTGAGAGCGTAACCGCTCAGGATGGTATACTTTCTGTAGTTATATCGGGTGCTACTCTTGATGAGGCATTTTTCCGTAACGAAATCTCAGCGAATGTACGCTTGCAAGTTTCGGATGGCAACAACCAACGTGCATCGGAGTATGTCAATATGGTGCCATGGACTACAATCAACATCCCAGATGCAAATTTCAAAGCGCTACTTCTCGAATCGTACGATGCCAATGGCGATGGAGGTATTTCGCCTGACGAGGCTGCCACTATCACTTCGCTCGACGTGTCTGCTACTATTCCGCAAATCGAGTCTTTGGAAGGTATCGAGTATTTTTTCAATCTCACATCTCTCGACTGCTCTTACAATAAGATTACCTCGCTCAATCTTGCAAGCAACACCAAGCTTACAACCCTCTCAGCTACTACCAATCAGTTAGAAGCAGTTGTTATGCCCTCTTCTATTACTTCGCTCGACCTCTCTAACAACCAACTCTCTACTATAGATGTAAGTGGAATGAAAGGGCTGATAACCCTGAATGTTGCCAATAACAAGCTCTCGACGCTCAATATTCGCAACAATACGGCCCTTACAAACCTTAATATGAGCAACAATACAGAGGTGTCAATAGTAGATGTGCAGTATAATACAGCGTTGAAAACACTCTATGCTGAAGGTATGAGTATTGGTGATATTTCGTTGCTTGCCAATAGTGTATTGACCAACGTATATCTCTGTAACAATAAATCGCTAAAAACAATCCTTATAGCCAATCATTTTATAGAACTTAATGATTATCTGCATTTTGATATGGCTGGTGTTGAGGTTTATGACATTGCCGGTAATAGTTATGGCTATCCATATACCGTTGGTCAATATGTTCCTTGGTTTAATGGGGGTGTTATATATGAAATTACTAATGGCGGAGTAAATGGTAAGATGATTTCGGTTGAAGAAACTTCGGCATCATGGAATAGTGCTAAAACATGGTGTAGCAATTATGGTACTGGATGGTATTTGCCCTCATATGATGAGATGAGTGATGTTCGTCGTAATAAATCCATAATAAACTCTACTCTTTCTGCGTATGACTTTACCGCCCTGGGTAAAGGTGACTATTGGACTTCGGGTGATGAATATTCAGATTCTGCTATGATTATCAATATTACTGGTGGTTACGGGGGAACTCGTAGTAAGGATTATTCGTATGATGTTCGTGCAGTTTTAGCTTTTTGATTAAAACAAAATTTGAGGTAATTTAAATATTATAATTATGATTATAAACGGTAGCCATTCACAACAATGTGGCTACCGTTTTTTTATATATACAATAGTAATCTTTGGCCTTATCTACAAACTATTAAGTAGGGAATTACTGCCTAAGCGTCTTGTTTGTCTATGATTGTGATGGCGATCTCGACTTCGACTTTGATTAATCTTTTTCAGTGTGTGGGGGTAAGTAGTTCCAGGCCTTTTTTCATATAGTCGTACTGCATATCGCGCTCTTTGATAATGTGCTTATCCCACAGGATGATATCTACATCGAGGGGTATGATGCCTTGCAGTTTGCTCTCGGGGGTGCGTCCGGCTTGCTGTTCCCATTGTTTGAATGTGGTGCGTAGCTCCTCATATTGAGCGTTGGTCTCTATCTCTACAAGGGCATTGGCGTATGGGGCTGCGGCAATAGAGCCTTCGGCCGGTGTTTCGTAGATGGGTGTGAGGGCTGTTATATGGGCCATATTGCCTATGGTCTCTATGCAACGAGCTATACGCTCGCTTTTATCGGGGGTGTTGGCTCCCAGGCTTATGAGTGCTATTGCCATTGTTACTGCTTGCTGAGGGTTATCAGGGTTATTTCGGGTGTAGCACCCAGTCGGGTGGGTGTCATCGTACATCCTATACCTATGTTTACGTATAGATATTGCTCGCCTTCGTTATATAGGCCACCCCACTCGGGGTAGTGTAGTTCAATGGGAGAGTAGCCGCCTACTTCCATTTGCAGGGCGTGGGTGTGTCCGGCCATCATAAGGTCTATATTGCTTTGAGGCAGTACTTCGGCACGCCAATGGCGAGGGTTGTGGCTTATGAGTAGTTTGTATGTGTCGTTGTTTATGTCGTGATAGGCAGCTGCGAGGTCGCCATATTGTTGAAAGGGAGGCTCTCCCCAATTCTCAACACCTATTACGGCTATAGAGTCGTTGCCTCGGTATATGTGTTGCGATGCATTGTTGAGCAGAGTCCAACCCATATCGGCTTGCAGTTGGTAGAATAGTTGGCGATTCTCTTTGCGAGCCTCTTCCGATGGCCATTTTACAAAGTCACCGTAGTCGTGATTGCCCATGACCGAAAAGACACCATCCGGAGCTTTCAGCTGCGATAATATATCTTGATAGGGTATTATTTCGGTTGCTTTGCGGTTGGTAATGTCGCCCGAGAAGACTATGATGTCGGGGTGTAGCTCGTTGATGCGTTCAACCACACGCTGTGCGTAGTTGCGTGAGTATAGTGTTTCTAAGTGTAGGTCGGAAAAGTGAACTATGCGATAGCCCTCAAACTCCTGCGGCAGACGACTGCTCTTTACTTCGACCTGCTCTGTATCAATGCGGTAACGATTGATGGTGCTGCCTACAATGAGAATAAAGCTCAACGCTGCCAATACATAACCAACATATCCTGCTATGTGGCCGCGAGGACGTTTCAGGTAGTCGATCCACGAAACCAGTGTGTAGCATAGCTTGGGCACATATAAGAGCATAAAACCATACATAACCCACACCAGTGTGGGGATGCTATCTTCCAATCCACCCAACGAGGCAATGCAACCAATGGCTGTGAGTGTAGCTACGGCTATAGAGTGCAATATCAGGTATATCATTGCACCGCGCTTGCCCCGGTGGGGTTTAATGAGGCGATGTATAACATAAAAGTTGCACGACAATGCACACAATAGCAATATAGCTATACCGGTGAGGTGGAAGAGCACTTGCATAGAAAAGTTGATTTAGATGTTGTTTTATGCTTTGCCTTCGGCTTCCAGTTTGTTTTTGAGCGGGTTGGAGTACATCAACAACATCTTCTCATACATATATTGGTAGTCTTCTATGGGGAATTGTCCCAACTTGGCAATCTGTCCTTGCAGGTAGTTCTCGAAATTCTCTTTTTGTTGAGCTGTGTATTCTTGTGCAAAACGGTTGCACTTGTAGAGTATGTCGTATGCTACATAGTTACCCGGATAGATGCGGTAGTTGAGGTGTATGTGTCGGTCAATGATTTGGCACACCGATTGCAAAATTTGGCTCCGGTTGGTTTCGTCTTCGAGGTGAGCCAACTCATCGTTGATGCAAGGTGTGAAGCTATAGTGTACCGTACCTTTATAGCCCATAATACCGGTCTGCATATTCACAAGGTCGTCTTGAGGGCTTTTCTTGAAGTCGGGATTTTTGCTCTTTTGTAAGAACTCATAAGCTTTGAGACTGTCGCAGGGATCATATTCGTACGAGATAGCAAGAGGTGCAATGTTCAGACTGCGAATGTTGTCGAGCAGGTTGCCTTCCTTGCCCAGCGTAAGCATCTTAACGAGAGCCTCTTGAGTGCGGTCGTTCGAGTCTTTGGCTCTACCTTCGCGTTGCGCAATCCACACCGATTGGTGTTTTTGGTCTATTGCGTAGTGTATATAGGCCGAGAGCTGTTTGGCTGCTTCGAGAGCTTGTCGTACACCCACTCCGCGTTTTACAATAAAACTCTTGTTGATGCGCACCAGGTCTTTTATCCATTGATATATAAGCAGGTTGCTACCTATTGCAATCTCGCAGGTGTCGTAGTGGTGTCCCAACAGAACAATGCATAGGAATGAAGCATCCAATACTATATCGCGGTGGTTCGACATAAATACATAATTTTTGTCGTGCGCAATATGCTCTATGCCGTTGCTTTCCAGTCCGTTGGCGGTTTGGCTAATGAGTTTGTGTAAGAAGGGTGCAATAATATGTTTTTGAAAATCGGCGATAGTGTTGAGGCTGAGCATCTTTTGGCAAAACAGCTCATAGTCAACTTCAGGCATTACGGTTGCTATCACTTTCTTGAATGTAGGTTCAAGAATCAATGCTGCCATTTTTTCGCGGTATTCATCATCTCGGTATGAGCGAATATCTTCAAAGTCGATGTTTTCAATCATATCTTGAGGGATTTGGTTACTTCAGGTTAATAATGGGTATTACTCTTCTCCATTTATGTCGCGAGAAGATACATATTGTCTCCAACGTTCTATCAGGTTGGTCATATCGGCCGGCACTTCGGTGTCGAAAAACATCTCTTGGCCGGTGCGAGGATGAACAAAACCCAATGTCTTGGCGTGGAGTGCTTGTCGAGGGCATATCTCGAAGCAGTTTTGTACAAATTGTCGATACTTGGCAAAGGTTGTACCGCGCAGTATCTGGTCGCCACCATAACGCTCATCGTTGAAGAGTGTGTGACCTATATGCTTCATATGTACCCTGATTTGGTGCGTACGACCGGTCTCCAATACACACTCTACAACCGAAACGTATCCCAAGCGTTCGATGGTGCGGTAGTGAGTAACGGCACTTTTTCCGCTCTCTCCGTTGGGGAACACAGTCATTTGCAAGCGATCTTTGAGGCTGCGTCCTATATGGCCTTCTATGCGACCTTCGTCATTTTCCATAGCACCCCATACCAGAGCCACATACTTGCGTTTGGTGGTTTTGTTGAAAAATTGCAGGCCCAGATGAGTCTTGGCATCGGGAGTCTTGGCTATGACCAACAGTCCCGAGGTATCTTTATCGATGCGGTGTACCAAGCCCAGACGCGGATCGCTCACATCGTAGTCGGGTGTATCGCGGAAGTGCCATGCCAGGGCATTGACAAGTGTACCGCTGTAATTGCCATGTCCGGGGTGTACCACCAGTCCGGCCGGCTTGTTTACAACCAGCACATCTTCATCTTCATATACAATGTCGAGGGGAATATCTTGTGCAATTATCTCGCATTCGTATCGGGGACGATCCATTACAATCGAAACAACATCGAGGGGTTTTACTCGATAGTTCGATTTTACAGGCTTACCGTTTACAAGTATGCAACCGGCTTCGGCAGCTTGTTGTATGCGGTTGCGCGAGGCGTTTTCCATACGTGTAACAAGAAACTTGTCGACACGCAGGAGTGTCTGTCCTTTATCGGCAACAAACCGAAAGTGCTCATACAACTCACGTTCGTTGTCGTCGGTAAGAATTATATCTTCACCGGTATATACATCTTCACTCATAGTATAGAGCGTTCTTTTTTATGTTATTACATCACCACTTCATATACCACATCTTCGCCGGTAGCCTCTTGCAAAGAGTCGGCTTCGAGGCTCTTCTCGCCTTCGCCCACAATGAGCGTAATGCGACTTGATGTAGGCAGTTTTTCTTGCTCGTTGATTGAGCGACCATCGTGTTTTACGTCCAATACAAGGCCTTTGTAGGGCGATGGTTGGTACGTAACAGATATGTTCTTGAAACCTACACTCTTGAGTTGTGCTTCGGCCTGGCGTATCGAGGTATTGATGATGGCCGGTATCTTGGCCGACTTGGGAGAGTAGGCATTGATGGTGAGGTATATAGTGCGTTCTTCTTTCACTTTGGTATCGGCTGCAGGTACTTGCTCTACAATCATACCGGGAGTGGCTCGGTCGTTAAATACCGAATCGATGATTTCGTATCGCAAATTGTGACGTTTAAATATCTCGGCAGCCTCGTCAACGGTAAGATACTTGACCGATGGCAACATCGTAAGATCATCGTGGCGGGTGTATGATCGGAGCCATACGTTGAGTGCTACAAAGAGTATTGCCAATATTACGAGCATCATGAGCAAGGTGGCTATGATGCGGTGGTTTCTGAAAAATGTCCAAAACTTATTCATAATTATCATTATTATATATACAAAACTCTATACATAGTTTACTATAATCTATTGCATAGAACTTCGTGTATTTTGCCAATTTGGCAAAGATAGTAATAAACGAGCGAGAAATACGAAGTTTACTTCGATATTTTTCACAGCGAGTGAAATATATCTTCGAGCTCCACCTCAAAGATACTGAGTTTAGGCGTAATTTCAAATCAATGCAGCAATAGTTGTGCAACCATAACACTTAATACATAATGTTTAAAAAATCTAACAATAGTTGCGCTTTTAGTATGAAAGAATTAACTTTGTGGCCGTTAAATAAATTGTGACAAAACTTTTATATAAGGACGATGAAGAACAATAAACTTATTATAGGTATTATAGCCGCTTTGTCGGTAGCATTGATTGCAATTATCATAGCATTTATTGTGCAAAGTGTCAATCAGTCGAAGCAAATAGAGCAACTGGAGGTCGAAAAAGAACGGATGGAACTTGAGCACGAGTATGCCGACCTTGCCGAGCAGTATGCTTTGTATGAAGGACAAAAAATGGTGTTGAAAAACGACTCGTTGATAGAGCGTTTGGAAGCCGAGCAAATAAAGGTGCAACGTCTGTATGAGGAGTTGAAGTCGGAAAAAGCTACCAATGCCAAACGTATAGCCGAACTTCGTGCCGAGTTGGAAACTTTACGAGGCATTATGCGTGTATATGTTGCGCAGATAGACTCTCTCAACCAGGAAAATAAGTCCTTACGTGCCGAAAATCGCAAAGTGCGTAAGAAATATGAAGAGGTTTCGGAGCGTGCCGAGGTGTTGCTCAATGAGCGTGACTCGCTCAACGAAAAAGTTACCATAGCATCGAAACTCGATGCTGTGAATGTGAAAGTTACACCCATTCGCACCAATGGAAAGGTTGCCAAGCGCATCAAGCAGATAGACAAATTGCAAATCACATTTGCCATTGCCAAGAACGTAACAGCTGCAACGGGCGAGAAAATGATTTATGCCCGCTTGCGCAAGCCCGATGGCGATATTATGATTAAAAATGACAACAATCTTTTTGCCTTTGAGGGTAGTGAAATACCCTATTCGTGTGCCAAGATGATAGAGTATGCCGGCGAGGAGATAGGAGAGGTCGTTATGTATTGGGATGTCGATGAGTTCCTTTATCCCGGTGCATATGAGATTGAAATTTTTGCCGACAACTATGTGATAGGTCGTGGTGCTTTCTCTTTGGAAAATTAAGAAACAGTTTTAGATAAAATAGGTTAAAGTCTCGGCCATTCGGTTGGCTTAAATGTTTATATGGCAGTTCTCGCGTCAGTGAGAGCTGCTTTTTCTATATCTATTATCGCTGTACGAATAGAATATTGTATGAACAAACACAGAGACTTGTTTGATTGTCACTTCGTTGTGTGGTGCGTGGTGCTGTGGCATATTGTTGCATCGAGCCATGCATTGGCTCAAGTCGTTCCGCTCGATTCGTGTCGTTTGTGGGCGTTGCGCAACAACAAATCGTTGCAGATAGCCCATAAATTGGTGCAACAAAGCGGTGATATGCGGCGTGCTGCACAAGGCGCTTATTTGCCCGGAATTGATTTTATAGGTACATACTTTTATAACGAGAAAAATACCCGATTGATAGATGTCGATAAATTGCGTACGGCTATTACCGATTGGGGCGTGCCGGCAGCATGGGTATCGGCTCTTGTGCCCAATGATTTGTTGGCGTTCGATACGCATCAGGTAGCATGGGGGGCACTGACTGTAACGCAACCCATCTATATGGGTGGTAAAATTGTGGCTTTGAACGATATGGCTTCGGCTGCCGAGCGTCTGTCGATATCGCAAAAAGAGTTGGTTGAACGCGATGTAATAGATGCTGTAGATGATGCTTATTGGTTGGTCGTGGCTTTGGAAAGTAAATATGAGTTGGCAAAACTCTATGTGCAATTAGTTGACAGCCTTCATAGCGATATGTCCGAGTTGATAGCCGAGGGTATAGCTACAAAAAGTGAAGGGTTGGCTGTGGCTGTTGCTAAGAATGAAGCCGAAGTGTTGCTATCACAATCGGATCATGGATTATCGTTGGCACGAATGGTGCTGGCTCAATTATGCGGATTACCTATCGATACTGTTTTTGAGGTGCAAGAGGTTGCTTTACAGCTATATGAACCTATGGGGCTTGTCTCTTATGGTATGAGTGGAGTCTATCACCGCAGAGAGGAGTTGAATAGCTTATATATCCTGTCCGAAATGGCTCAAGCACAGCGCCGTTTGGTGCTCTCCGATATGTTGCCAACGGTGGCTCTGGTGGGTATGTATCAAGTGGGTATGCCCAATTTGTATAATGGTTTTAGTACGGACCTGGATGGAATGTTTAGTGTGGGAGTGGTGTTGCGTGTGCCCATTTTCCATTGGGGAACCAACTACTATCGTTACAAGGCAGCTGGTGCAGCTGTAACAATCGCTCATATAGAGATAGAAGCCGCCAAAGAGCGAATCGACTTGCAAGTAAGTGAGGCTCGCTATCGTTACGATGAGGCGGGAAGAACATATAGAATGTATGCAAAGAATATGGAACAAGCTGAACTAAATCTACGCAATGCGCAATATGCCTTTGATGAGGGGGTACTCAATTATACCCAATTGATGGCTGCACAAGTGGCATGGCGACAGGCTGCATCGGAGTTGATTGATGCGCAAATTGCCATTGCTGTTGCTTATGATAGTTATAAACAGGCCGTAGGCTTACCCTTATATTGACGATTATGAACAGACATAAAGAGAAAACAATATATTCGGCTCTATTACTTATTATAATTCTGATATTGCTTATTACTGCAATTGTGGGGCTGCTGTTGTTGCGCCCGGCTCATACTATGCTGCAAGGGCAAGTTGAAGCCGATCAAATACGTATTTCGGGTATATTGGGAGGGCGAGTAATGCAACTAATGGTAGAAGAGGGCGAGAAGGTAATGGCGGGCGATACGTTGGTACATATACACTCCTCGTTGGTCGAGGCTCAACTTACATCGGCTTCGGCTCTGCGTAAGGTTGCACAAGCCGAGAATGAGCTTGTAGATGCCGGTACTCGTAAAGAGGTAGTTCAATCGGCCTACTATATGTTGTTGCAGGCGCAAGCGGCTCTGTCCGTTGCCGAAAAGAGTTATAAGCGTGTGCATACACTCTACGACAAAGGAGTGGTGTCGGCTCAAAAGTACGATGAGACATTGGCCGCTTACGAGATGGCGCAGGCTGCCGAAAGTGCTGCCCGATCGCAATATGAGATGGCTCGTAATGGTGCAAGATATGAAGAGCGTTCTGCTTCTCAGGCTATGTTACAAGCTGCCGATGGCGGTGTGGCTGAGGTCGAATCGTTGCTCGAAGATGCACTGCTTACATCTCCTCGCTCAGGAATCGTGAGCGAGATATTTCCGCTGGAAGGCGAACTTGTGACATTGGGTGCGCCTATTATGAACATATTGTTGCTCGATGAGATTTGGGTTTCGTTCAACGTGCGGGAAGAGTTGCTGCAGCACCTCACATTAGGTTCTTGTCACGAGACTGTTATTCCGGCACTGGGTGGCGAAAAAGTGATGATGAGAGTCTTTTATATCAAGGATATGGGTACGTATGCTGTATGGCGTGCCACACGTGTCGGCTCGGGATATGATGCCAGGACCTTCAATGTGCGTATGCGGCCCGAACACCCTATAGAGGGGTTGCTGCCCGGTATGTCGGTGTTGCTTGATGGTGTTGCCTTGTGATGTCGTATGGATAATCTGACGCATAATATGGGTGCGCTGTGGCGTGTGATGGTGCGTGAGTGGCGGCGTATCGTAACGTATAAAGTATATTGGTTGTGTATGATAGGAATGCCCCTGTTGGGTGTGTTTTTCTTTGATACAATGCTTTATAACGGATTGCCGGAACGTATTCCTACGGCTGTTGTCGATATGGATAATAGCGAATCATCGCGCCGGTTTGTTGCAAAGTTGCAAGCACAACAATCTATTGATATAGTGTTGCAACCGCACAGCTTTAGAGAGGCCCGCGATGCTATGCAACGAGGCATTATTTATGGATTTCTGGTTATCCCGTCCCGGTTCGAGTCGTTGGCTTTGGATGGTAAGCAACCGACCATTACGTTTTATACCAACGATGCCTATCTTATACCCGGATCGTTGTTGTATGAGAGCTATGTTACACAATCTATGTTACTCTCGGCATCGGTGGTCGAAGAGGTTCTATTGTCGCTTGATATTACCGAAAGGCGCATAGAAACATTGTTGCAACCCCTCACAATCGATTTATATGCCTTAGGTAATCCTTGGCTCAACTATTCGGTGTATTTGAGCAATTCGTTTATACCCACCATATTGCAATTGATGACAATGCTGGTTTTTATCTACGCTCTGACGGGCGAGTTGAAGCAGGGTAGTGTGCGTAGTTGGTTACTTGCGGCTCGTGGCTCTTTTGCTATGGCACTTGGAGGTAAGTGGGTAGTTTATACCACTCTTTTTGTTTTGGTTGGTGTTTCGTTGCAAATATTTCTATATGGTTATATGCAATTCCCGCTGCATTGTTCTATATGGCGTATGGTAGCGGCAATGGCACTGATGGTGTTGGCGGCTCAATCGATTGTCATCGTGATCTTGTCGGTTGTTCCCAATTTATCTATTGCCTATAGTGCCGTAAGTGTAGTAGGAGTGGTGTCGTTTTCGCTGGGTGGATTCTCCTTTCCTGTGCCCAATATGTATGTGCCGTTTCAATTTTTGACCAATCTGTTGCCGGTACGACACTATTTCCTCATATATGCCAATAGTGCGCTCAATGGCTACCCGCTTTATTATTGCCGGAGCGAGTTTGTTGCATTACTTCTAATGATTGGGGTGGCACTCATATCTATCCCTCGATTACATCGTGTAATATTAAATTATGCAAAGAGGTAAAATCATAGAGATTGGGCAGAGATTGCGATGTGAGGTCAATCTCATATTTCGCTATTGGCAAAGTGAATACTGTCGTATATTTCGAGATACCGAGGTCGTACTCTTCTTTGTGTTATTACCGTTGGCCTATCCGATACTCTATGCGCTCATATATGCGCCCGAGGTGGTAACTAATGTGCCGGTTGTGGTTGTAGATGATAGTAGAACGGTGTTGAGTAGAGAGATTGTACAACGTTTCGATGCATCTCCGGCAGTTGATGTGGTGAGTTATTGTGCCAATATGGGTGAAGCAAAAGATATGATGATGAGACGCAAGTGTTACGCTGTACTTGTCATTCCGGCCGGTGTGGCAACAGATGTTGTGAATGAAAAATCTTCTTCACTGATATTTTATACCGATATGAGTCTGTTGCTCAACTACAAAGCCCTCTATATGGCACTTACCGATGTAGTGCTCGATATGGGTGTAGTATTGCGGCAGGCTGCTATGCCTATAGATGTATCCGGTTCTATTACCCAAATAATAGAGCGCCCTATACCCTATACTTCGGAGGTAATGTATAATCCTACATCGGGCGTAGCCTCTTTTCTTATTCCGGCAGTGCTTGTGCTCATTTTGCAACAGAGTTTCGTGTTAGGTATTGCAATGTTGGCATCGGCATACCATGAGCAAAAGCGTAGTTGGTTTGGTCGGTATCATATCTTGCATCGGTTGACAGGGCGTACACTCTGTTATGTCTCTGTTTATATATTCAATGTTGTGTATCTGCTACATTTTGTTCCATGGCTTTTTGGCTATCCGCAGTGTGGCAGCGTGAGTCAAATACTGCTTTTTTCTTTGCCATTGGTGTTATCATCTATCTTTATGGCCATAACCCTCTCGGTGTGTGTACAAGAACGAGAGCATACCTATCTGTTATTTGTATTTACATCGGTACCCTTTATATTTTTATCGGGCATTGCATGGCCACGCTATGCGATGCCCATAGGATGGCGTTACATAAGTTATTTAATACCTGCCACATGGGGTGTGGAGGGCTTTGTGCAGATAAATACAATGGGTGCAACTCTTGAACAGGCATCGTATGCATATACCCGATTATGGTTGCTTACAATCGTCTATGTCGTTACGGCTGTTCTCGCGATACGATATGACAATCACCGCCATCATCGTATTGTTGTATGATAATGGTGATATAAATACTATGTAACACAAGGTATATAATTGTTAGTCAATATCAATGGGCCTATATTTAGAAAAATCAATGATTCTTTCTGCCCTTTTGTTAATTGTAGTTTGATTTTCTTTGCAGGTTATCAGTGGTTTATATGGATATTGTGTGAATGTACCATCGTTAAAATCTGTGACAATTCTCCTATATTATTAAATAAGTTGCTACATTTGTATCTTGTTTATAAAATCAATGGAAATGCAAAAGAGATTAGCTGCAATTATTTCGCTCCTTATAGTTGTTGCAACCGTTAGTGCTGAGATACCTCAAGGTTACTATGATAGTGCTATAGGCAAGAGTGGTAATGATTTACAAAAAACGCTGGCCGAGATTATAAATCATAGCGATCCCGGTTATGATAAGTTGTGGAGTATCTATAAGAACACCGACCGTCGCCCCGATGGAACGGTGTGGGATATGTATTCCAATAGTTCCAATTTTACGTTCGGCAGTGACCAATGTGGAAATTATAATGGTGAAGGAGATTGTTACAATCGCGAACACTCTATACCCAAGAGTTGGCGAGGGGGATCGAAGTACTCCGATGTACATATCGTAGTACCTACCGATGGATACGTAAACAATCGCCGCAGTAACTATCCTTTTGGAGAGGTTAATTCATCGAGCTATGTTTCGGATAATAATTTCTCGAAGTTGGGAACTTGCAAGACACCGGGTTATTCAGGTACTGTTTTTGAGCCCAATGATGAGTACAAAGGCGATTTTGCGCGCATCTATTTCTATGCAGCCACTCGTTATTATGCCGAGTGTGGTAGTTGGAGTGGAGATGGCTTTAGTGGTTCTTTCCCTTACCTCGATGAATGGGTACGTGCTATGATGTTGCGCTGGCATCAACTCGATCCCGTTAGTGAAAAGGAGATTGATCGCAACGATGCGGTATATGCCTCGCAGCAAGGCAATCGCAATCCGTTTGTCGATTATCCCGAGTTGGTTGACCTTATTTTTGGAACACAAACAACAACACCTTTCACACCCGGCGATGCTCCCCAAGTAGCCGTCTTGGAGTCTCCTGTAGCCGATGAAACGGTCGATATGGGTGCTATTGCGATGGGTGCAAGTGGAGAGGTGTCGGTGACAAACAATATTGTAGTCAAAGGACATAATCTTTCGGGAACGCTCGTTTTGCAATTATCGGGCAATGAATTTTTCAGTATTACGCCAACAGCCATCACAGCCGATGAAGCGCACAAAGGTAAGTCGGTAGGTATAACATATGCACCGAAGCAAAGTGGCAGCCATGATGCCCGACTTACCATCTCGGGGGGTGGGCTATCTCAAAGTGTTACAATCCACGTGGTTGCAAGTGCAGTGGAGTCTTTTGCAGCTGTCAATGCAACCGATGTCTGCGACCAGTCGTTCCAAGCCAATTGGACACGTCATACCCATGCTACCGATTATGAGCTTGCTGTGTGGAGTGATAACGAAAATGCAATGCCTGAGCGTACCCTGTTTGATATCGACTTTGCACAAGGAGTGCCATCAGGCTGGTCTAAAACCGGCTATACTGCAAAGGAAAGCAATGCTCTTCGATTGGCCTCGGGTAGCCAAAATGGAGTAGTGACATCGCCCTCTATCGATATGAGTGCGGCCTCTAAACTCATTGTTACTTGTTCGCCCTATAAGACTTCAGACAATTCGATACTTTATGTAATGGTAGATAATCGAGAAGTAGCACAAATAGATTGTGCCTCGGGACAAGTTACACAAGGGGTGACCATAGAGCCGGCAACATCGCAATCTACCATCTCATTTAAGGCCGAAAAATCGCATAGAGTATATTTGCAAAAGGCTCAATTAGTAGTCGGTGGCAGCACATCAGCAATGCTCGACGGCTATCCTTGTCGTGTGGGTAATGTGTTGAGTTATAAGGTAGAAGGGGTAATACCCAACAAAGAATATTACTACGCAGTTACGGCTTATAATGGCAATGCAAAACTTGAACTGTCCAATACGATTGTTGTATCTACCACATCCGATGTAGAGCACATTGAGAGTGGTGTGCCACAAGGTGTGTATGTGTATGGATACGATGGTGCTGTTTATATCGATGAAGCTCCTGTCAATGCCTCAGTCTATTGTTATACGCTCGATGGTCGTCTGTGCGCAACTCGCACCATACATAGCCATCGCGAAGTATTACCGGTGCAACGTGGTGGAGTATATATAGTGCAGATTGTGAGCCCGCAAGGTTGCTATGCCACTCGAGTTATGGTTGGCCAATAATTTGTCTTTCTGTTAGCAAAATATTATTATATTTGCCATTTTAATTAAATTAAGTTAATATGGCGATAAAATGTTTTGAAAATGTTGTTTTATAGTGAGATATTGTTTATCTTTGTGCAAAATAAGAGAGGCTAAAGAACTCAAGCCGATAAAATAAGTTCTGGTTTTCTTGTCAACAACATAAACAACAATAGTATAAACCATAAAAAAAGAAAGATAAGATGAAAAAATATGTTTGCGATGTATGCGGTTGGATTTATGATCCCGCAGTAGGTGACACAGATGGCGATATCGCTCCCGGTGTAGCTTTTGAAAACCTTCCCGAAGATTGGGTATGCCCCTTGTGTGGCGTAGGTAAAGAAGACTTTTCGCCTGTCGAAGATTAAGAATAATAACTTTATAGTTTGGTAGACCTACATTTGTGTGTACGCATAAATGTAGGTCTTTTACTTTTATTGTATTAGATTATAATAGAGATGGTTGTTGTATAAATATATTTTTATCAATGTAATTATTAAATTAAAATTCATACCTTTGCAAGTACGATTTGAGAAAAAAGTAAAATCTAAAATACTATCCAAAATGAAAAAATTAACATTCGCAATAGTGAGTGCATTGTTTGCAAGCATTATTGCTGTAGCTCAGATGTCGATAGAGTTTTTGCACACTCCTATCGGCCAGGCCGATAAAGCCGATGAGCGTTCTTCTATGAAACAAGAATGGAGCAGAGCTCGCGTAATGAATGACTTTGCATCGGCGAGGGATAACAGACACGCTGTTCGCCAAGCCGAAGAAGTTGAGAGTATCGATATTTATGGTTTTGTAGAGTATAACGTGACCGATGAGGCTCATCGAGGTCTTGTTAAGTTCAACACTACATCGCCCGGTAAAGTAACGCGTGTCAAGTCTGTGCAAGACTGGGCTACAGCCGGTGCTTATGCCAAGGAGAAATATTATGTTATGGCTTACGATAACAGTTTCAATCCTGTGTTGAGTACGATAGATCTCGAAACAGGCGAAGTCGAATTGGTAACATCTTGCTCGTTGGAGGGTGATTATGCATTGCAAGCATTCGAGATGAGTTACGATGTGATCAGTCGACAAATGTTTATGCTTGCCAACTCTCAGTACGATCCGGAGATGTATGCATCGGCTCTGTTGACTGTAGACCTTACTACCGGCGAGCAAAAATATATCAACAAAAATATGGGCCGCCATATCTATGCTATGGCTATCAATGCGCAAGGTGAGATATATGGTGTGGACGATCGCGGTATGCTGTGTAAGATAGACAAGACCACCGGTGACATTACCGAAGTTGTCGATACAGGCCTCTCGCCCTTCTATCGTCAGTCGATGGACTTTGATAGAGAAACGGGTATTGTATATTGGGCCTATAGCGATACCAAGCGTATGGGTGTATTGTACTCATTGGATGTAACTACCGGTTTGGCAACGATGTTGGGTGCTATCGGTGGCAAGGCCGAACAACAAGTGGTAGGCCTTCACGTACCCTACTCACTATACACCCCCTTAGCACCTTCGTTTGTAACCGATTTGAAAATGACTCCCCATGCAGGAGGTGAATTGAGTGTGGAGTTGAGCTGGACTTGTCCTACAACCCGTATCGATGGCACCGAGTTGCCGAGTATCGATTGTGTAGAGATTTCTCGCAATGGCGAGTTGGTGACAACGCTTACCGGAGCTACCCCCGGTGCTGTTATGTCGTGGAGCGATACCGTTGACGAAGCCGGCATATACACCTATATGGTACAAACGGTAAATGAAGCAGGCGAAGGCGAGTTGCGCACTGTGTCGGCATATGTCGGCCATGATTTGCCCGCTGCTGTCAAAGGATTGAAACTGGAACGTACTACTCCCCATTCTATAACTTTGTCGTGGGAGCCTGTAACACGTGGTATCAATGGCGGATATATCGATATGGCTTCGTTGCGATATAAGGTAACTCGTATATCTGACAATACAGTCTTATCTGCCGACCTTGCCGAGTGCTCGATAGTAGATAACGG